>CANHYZ010000016.1 GCA_947464885.1 Flavobacteriales bacterium | reverse complement strand
TAAGTATTCATCCTGTGTTGCCACAAACTCCGACATGCCTCCCGGGAAATACTCATCGCCGGTAATCAGCGTCATAATCTCCGCTCCTGTGCGTGAATAAGTGGAGTGTCCTGAGTAGTAGCCTGCAAAAGGTGGTGTAACAAAACCTGCAGTCTGGTAGGTCCACCAATTCTCGGCTAGCAGCCAACCTGCGCCGTCTTCACCGGTTCCGGCGAAAGGACCTCGCCAAGAGTAGATTTTGATTTTATTCAGATGCTCATTGTTGTCGCCAACCAAAGAATCTCCTTCTCCAACCAGCTCAATGTAGCCCGGAATGAGCGGCAACCCTGCCGGGTGGTAATGCGGTAAAGCGGGGTCTGTGCTCTGTCCTTTCACACCCATCCAACGAATGGCCATGATGGGACGGGTATAGTCGTAGTAGCCTTTGGTTCCCCAACAAGCAATCGCAGCATCGTGGATACCACCACCCAGCGCAAAATAGCCTTTGATATCCCATTCCAAGTCGGAAACGGACTCTTCACCCATCCAGAGTTTGTCGATACCCAATAGGTCCATTTTGTCTTCAACCTCATTGAAGAGCTTGAACCAATGGCCTGGAGGAGTCTCCGAGTTTGGTCCATCAGCCCAGTATTGTGAGAGCACACGAGTGAAATCTTTGCGCGGAACCATTTGAGGTTCGTAGGCAGCTCCCGTAGCCGGATTGATGGAATGGCCGGGATCGTTCACGCCTCCCTCAAATAAGTTGTAAAACGCTTGGTAATCCTCAAAGGTCTGCGGCAGCTGAGCATCAGAAGTAATATTCAACCCACCGATATTGTTGGGAGAAGCGTCAATCATTACACCGTCATCGTTGTTGTGGAACGAGTGCCAGATAATATTCATCACATAACCCCACTTGAAAAAGCTTTCGTCCAAACCGGTCTGCACAGTGGTGTCCAGCAACGGCGGTGCTCCCGGATCGAGATACACCTTCCAGCTTAAGCCATCACGCTCAAGGGTGTCAGCTTGATCTTGTGTGAGTGCAAATGGCGTGACATTACCCCATTCGTGTGAGAGAGCAGGGGTTCCGGTGCCTGGAGGACATTCTACCGGAATATTGTTTTGATCGATGCACTGACTGAGCACCAGCGCTTGCCAACGATTGGGGTCAACCACGCTTGGGTTGCCCGGGAAAGCAGGCTGCAATTGTCCATTGATAGGGACGTACTGTAGGTTAGCATAGTTGTTCTGTTGGTTTGAACCATCCTGCAATGCAAACTCCTGAAGTTTCGCTGCGATATAGTTACCCAACTTCGCCGGATCACCGTCGGAGTAATCGATGGAAGTAATACCGGTGTCGTATCCAAGAGAGGCCATACGGTCGTTGAGGTACCCCTGAATCGTCAACAGGTTGGCACCCGGAGCGAAAATCGTGTAACGGTTCCACAAGGTGCGATAGGCAGCGTAACTAATGGCTTTTTCCTGAGCCGCAATCAAATCCCCGTCGGCCGGCATCGGAATACCGTTGAATGGGCAGTTAAAACCTCCCCACGTTTGACCCAAAAAATAAGGTTGAGCTTCATCGTCGTAAACAGCCCAAGCGTCATACATGGCCACGGATACGTGTGACAAATGACGCGCGTGAACGGTAGGTTTTGCAAAATACTTGCGGATGCAACTGAGTTGCGTCTCGCTCCACTGTCGAGCCACAGAGTTTTGCTGGGCTGAAGAACTGTGAACGGAGATTATAACCAGTGTTAAAGTTAAAAGAGCTGAGCGGAGTAAAGAATGCGCCATAATTATGTCTTTTATGATGTTTTCACGAAGTTAGCGCCACAGAATGCTGCACACCAAAATCGAAAGGGGTTTACTTAACACTTATCAATGGAAATTCATGCATTCTTGATACATGTTAAGGCATGCCAGGTTTGAACTATTTCCCTTTGTGAATTATCATTGTGCATTGAATGGCTCCAAAACGAAGCGTATGATTCTGCCACAATTACTGGTTACCGCGGTTTTTTTGCTTTGCGGTCTAATAATGATGAGGTTTCCTCCGAAGAAAATCAATCCACTGTACGGTTATCGCACATTGGCCTCGATGCGCAATGAAGAAGCGTGGCAGTTTGCACAAAAGCTATGCGCCCGCCGCTTTGTCCTGTTGTCACTCTTTTCAGCCGTCCTTGCCGTTTTTGTATGGCTGGCCGACTTACAAGAGCCATGGGTGCCACTGGTTATGCTGGCCTCGCTGATTGGCGGTTTTATCTATCTGTTCAGAACTGTAGAGAAGAAATTAGCTCGGCGCTTTCCGCAAGCTTAAAATCGCATGGGGATGTTGTAGATAATTTCGTCCTGATTGGATGGGGTAATCAGTAACACAGGAATTTGAGCGTCGTTGTATATCAAATCCTCTTCCTCCGTTCTTGGGAAAAGGGTGTAGAGGTATTCATAAGAGAAATTCACGGCACAAATCAGATCGGCCTCCACAGCAGCGGCATACCGAACTAATTCTTTCGTGAAATGCAGCTTGTGATCCACCTCATGCAGCGTAACTGAAATTCCGGCCGAATCAAACGACTCCTTGATGTCGCCAAGCATTTTTGCATCGGTGAGTTCAGCATTCACTTTCTTGAGAACTAGATGCACTTCACTGCCAAACAATTGGGCTAACTGAACGAATGCCTTGCTTTCATCCAGCAATTGGTGACGATAATCCACAGGTATAACCAGCTTTTTATAACCTTGCTCGCGAATGGTGCGCTCCTGAACGATGATAAACGGTATATGTGACTCGGAAACAACACGCAGTGCCAGGCTGCCTGTAAGCTTCTGCATACCGCGCATGCCATGAGTAGCCATAATGATCAAGCCGCAATCCTGTTCCTTGGCAAACGCAGGTATCTCTCCAACCACGCCGCCCTTGCGCACATGAGCGCTGACAGCACCTTGATGAAAGGCTTTCATGCGCTCAACCCATCCGTCCAGTGCCTTCTTAGATGACTCCAAAGCGTTCTCGGTAAACTCCAAATGAAGCAATAGAATCTCGGCTCCCGACAGCTTTGCCAAATGCGCGGCATGGTAAAGCGCGGTAAAACTGGATTCTTTGAGGTCACAGGGGATTAAAATCTTTTTGAGCTGCATGGAAAGGCTTTTCGTGCAAATCTACGCATCTTGTTTATTTTTACTCCGAATAAAAGGCAGCCTTGATCTGCACAACTATGGAGGCAATCACTTCTTTCTACGACAAGATGTATGATAACGTCATGCAGCGTTTGCGTCGTGACTTGAATGTAAAGTATCTCTATCATGATTGTCGGCACACACAAGACGTCATCCGTCAATGCCAGGAAATCGGTTACCGCGAGGGAATTACCGGTGAAGAAACCGCAATCCTGAAACTGGCTGCCCTATATCATGATTTAGGTTTTCTCGTTCAGCGCGCCAACCATGAAAGCGCAGGTGCCGAGATATTTGCTGATGAAGCAAAGGATTCCGGAATTTCACCTGAGCAGATAGCGCTTATTCAGCGATTGATTTTGGTAACCAAAATACCTCAGCAACCTCAAACGTTACTGGAACGTATCATTTGTGATGCCGATTTGGATTACCTCGGACGAGAGGATTTCCCGGCGATTGCAGAATTCTTATACCTCGAGCTGAAGTCCTGCGGTGAAATGAGCGACCGTCAGCGATGGAACGAAGTGCAATTGCATTTCCTCGGTGCTCACTCATTTCATACCGAGTCTTCCTCAAAATTACGTTCCAACGGATTGGAGAAAAATATCCTCTTCGTCAAGCGACGCGTAGGACTTGCCTAGAGCAAATGGAATAACTCCATTTCACCCTTGCCTTTCAAGTAAACATTGCCAATGGATTGCGCCTGTTGTTTGTCATCCAACAATTGATAAGTATCGAAGGTTATCGTAATTTTCATTGGACTTCCCGCACTCTCAACACGCGCAGCAATATTGACGTCATCACCTACGATATCATAGAGAAAACGCGTTTTACCGATGATACCCGCAATCACTTTGCCGGAGTGAATCCCAATGCGACATTGCCATTCTTGCGAGGATGTGCGGTTGCGTTTTTCTAAATGGGTGATAAACGTTCGAGCCGTTTGAATGAGTTGAATGGCGTGTGGAGATGATCCGTCTAGTCCCGTCGCAGCCATATAAGCATCACCAATGGTTTTAATGCGTGTGGCGCCATGTGTTTCGCATATCCGGTCGAATTCACCGAAGATGTCAGATAGCTCATTAATCAATTCACGCGGCGACAAACGCGCTGAAATAGGCGTGAAGCCAACGAAATCGCAAAACATGATGCTCACGTCTTCCTTGTATTCCGGATCATGACTCCCCTTGGTGATAAGGTCTTTGATGACGTTCTCGGGAAGCAGGACTTTTAAAAGTTCCTGTGATTTGCGTCGCTCCGATTGCAACTCCAAATGCGTCTTAATGCGCGCTTTTACAATGTCGGGATTAAATGGTTTGGTGATAAAATCAGCACCGCCGACCTGAAACCCCTTTGTTTCATCGGCTACCTCATTCAAAGCGGTTAGAAAAATAACCGGTATTGCCGCTGTGGCGTGATTGGCTTTTAATGATTGACAAACTTCAAATCCATTTGCTCCGGGCATTACGATGTCGAGGAGGATTAAATCAGGCTGTGGCATCTGAGAAGCAATCTCAATGGCCTTGTCTCCGGATTTTGCCATTTTAAGTTTGTAATCGTCTTTTAATAACGCGTTCAGAATCTGAAGGTTTTCGGCAGAATCATCTACGACCAAGAGTGTGGGTTTGTCGGATGATGAACTAATAATGGAATTCATACGGAAATTGCTTTTTCGGCCTCTTCAAATTCGAAGGATTCAAGCAGTTTTACTGCTCGTTTAAGCCGGTATTCGTGCTCCGGACCGAGGTTAAATTGAGCGAGCAACATTTCCGCGGTGTCTAGGGCCGAAGAGTCATTGTCGCGGATGAGGGTAAGCAAATCATCCCAGCGCTTTCGCAGCGCTTCTGCATCAATCGGTTTCCGTTGTAACTGTTGCTCTTTCTCGACCGATAATGTTGCTTCAATCTGCTGTATCAGCTGTGCAATGAGCCCGAATAGTTCTTTGATGCGCGAAACGTGTTCCGGAGAGATTTGGGTTATGCTCTTTTCTTGTCCTTGCACTTGAGCATACAGAGGTGCTAATTGAGCGTGAATTTCTTTTGCGCCAATATTGCCCGTAATTCCTGTAAGCGTGTGAAGGAAAGCCTTTATTTCATTTATGTCATGTGATGCAAAAAGGCGATCGCCTTCTTGCAGAATGTTGCCATAAACTGCGCTATACGATTTCAGTAATTTGATATACGCAGGTAGCTTGTTTCCGACACGGTAAAGACCCTCGGTGGTATCAAGTCCGCTAATTTGAAATGGCGCGGTTGCGGCAGCAGGAGCATTTACGGCTATGGAACGTTTTCGAATGTGTTTAATGAGCGCCGAATAAAGTACAAGCGGGTCGATAGGTTTAGTAATGTGCTCGTTCATGCCGGCAGCGATACTCTTTTCGGCTTCACCTTTCATGGCGTGGGCCGTCATGGCGAGAATGGGAAGATCATTGAATTGCTCCTGCTGGCGAATGCGCATAGTGGCCGTTAAACCGTCCATCTCCGGCATTTGGATATCCATCAACACAGCATCGAATGTGCCATGCTCCAGGGCCTCGAGCGCTTGAAGCCCATTGCGGGCAATCGTGAGTTTAATGCCGACATCCTCCAATAACTCGGTTGCCAAGTCAAGGTTCATTTCATTGTCTTCAACGAGCAAAACGTTTGAGTCTTTGAGAATATCTCTGATCTCTGCTAAATCGACCAGTTGATTCACCTCCTGCAGACTGCGCGTTGGCGTGAGGTGCAGCAAGTTGTTGATGACGTCGAAAAGCGTGGATGGGTTAATTGGTTTTAATAGGTAGTCGTCAACCACTTTCTGTGAGGTTGCCTCCTTGATAGACTCCAGGCCGTATGCAGTTACCATGATAACGGCCGGAATGTTATCCATCTCTTTTTTCATCGTGTCAACCAACTCAACACCATTCATGCCGGGCATTTTCCAGTCGATGATGAGGATAGAAAACGGTTGCTCAGCGGTATGTTCTTCTTTGAAAAGCGAAAGGGCCGTGCGTGAATTGTCGGCCGAATGCACCTCGAATCCGAAAGACTCCAGCATTTCTTCCAGGATCATACGTGCACTTTCGGAGTCATCCACCAAAAGGGCTTTGAGTCCGTTTCGAGGATGATATGTGCTATGAATTTGTTCTCGCTGTTCAGCTGTTTCGAATATCGCGGTGAAGGTAAATGTGCTGCCATGACCAAGGCTGCTGCTCACCTCTAGTTGACCTTGCATGAGTTCAATGATGCGCTTGCAAATGGTGAGACCCAAGCCTGTGCCGCCGAATTTGCGTGTAGTCGAAATATCGGCCTGTTGAAAGGGCGTGAAGATGCGCTGCAATTGTGTTTCGCTCATTCCGATGCCGGAATCACTCACTGCAAATTGAACTTGCACGCGGTTATCGATAATGCTCAGCAAACGTGCTTCGATTTTAATTTCACCTTTTTCCGTGAATTTCCCGGCATTATCGGCAAGGTTGAGCAACACCTGACGCAGTCTTAAGCTGTCGCCATGAAGCACAGCCGGGATATTGGGATCAACGTGGCTGATCAGCTCAACCTCTTTCTTTTTTTGAAGTTTAATATTTACCGCATCGGCCACATGTGCGATAGTTTCCTCCAAAAACAGCGAGGTGTTTTCCAGTTGAAGTTTGCCGGCTTCGATTTTTGAAAAGTCAAGAATGTCGTCGATGATGCGCAGCAGTGCTCGTGCTGAAACATCCGTTTTATGAATGTATTCTGCTTGTTTCGCGTTAAGACCGGTCTTCTGAATAAGGTAATTCATACCGATAATGGCGTTCATCGGAGTTCGAATCTCATGTGACATGTTCGCCAGGAACTCGCTTTTGGCCTTGTTGGCCTCATCGGCCATCTCACGCAAGACGACCATTTGATCGTAGCGCTCGTTTATTTCTCTGTTTTTCTCTTGGACGACATCGAGTTGTTTCCCTCCAAAGGATGCGAAAATGCTGAGAAAGAGAGGTGCCGTATCGATAATCCAAAGCATCTCCGATTCGCGCTGACAGGTAAGTATCAACTCCCAAGTGACCCTGCTGTAGAGCATATACGATTCGAACAGGGAGCCTATGATGGGAAATAAACAACCGAATAGTGCCCCATACAGCGCATAACGCTGCTGCTCGTTCTTAAGGATCGTATTCTTGGGCATGTTAGGGTAGTGTCGGTGAGGAGCAAAGCTAACACAAAACGGGTCCTCGTTCGCTTTTAGGAGGTTTGCCCCAGAATACTGCGCATGGTATCAAATGACATAGGCTTGCCGATGAAATCAGTCACCAACGGTGTGGCCTTTGCACGCTGAAGATCCCGGTCATCCAAGGTGGATGACAATACATAGATGCGGGTGTTTTCAAAGCGTTTAGGGTCCATGGTAGCCATTGCGTCAAGCACTTCGAATCCGCCCATCACCGGCATGCGAATGTCTAGAAATATGAGGTCAATGTCGTTCTCATTTTCGCGCTGAAGATACTCGGTTACTTCCACTCCTGACTTGAATATTTCAATTCGAACGCCCGGGATTAATCGCTTTAAAACTTCACCGTGAAGCATATTGAAGATGTCATCATCATCAACGAGTAGTACCTTTTTGATTCTTTCCATATCCCGATTATTCTTCTAAAATGATTGTCATGGTTGTGCCCTCGCCTAAAATCGAGTCCACAAGAAGCTGACCCCCAAGTTTGCTCACTATTTCCTTACAAATATACAGTCCAAGTCCCGTCCCGACGCTCGATGTGGTTCCTCTGAAAAACATGGTGAAGACTTGGTCCAAGTGTTTGCGATCGATTCCTTCGCCGTTGTCCGAAATGGCAATGATGAGTTTCCCTTGCGATCGCGTCAACGTAAGCTTAACAAAGGCGTCAATATCCTTTCTTCTATACTTGATGCTGTTGCCAATGATGTTCTTCATCAGCACGCTCATGCGCGATTTGTCTGAGTAGATTATCGGCTCTGTTTGGATGTCCAGAAGGAGCTCTAAATTTCCTTGAGCGCTGAATTTAAGGTCGTTGAACGCCTCTTGAACCATGGTCGCAAGGTTGAAACTTTCATGGGCGATGTCGAGTCTTGAATTTCTCGAATACTCCAGTATTTCCTGTATGGTACCATCCAGCCGCGAAGCAGATCCGTCAACCATTTCAAGGTAGCGCCTGTTTTTTTCATCAATCTCGGAGGATTGAATGATGAGTGAGACGATTCCTTTAATCGACAAGAGCGGAGAGCGCAAGTCGTGAGAAATGCTATAGACAAAGTTGTCTAACTCGGCGTTGGTTTTTTGAAGCTCTTCATTTTTTTGATTCAACGCGATTTCGATGTTTTTCAATTCCGAAATGTCAACGCCGGTAACGATGATGTGTTCTAGCTTGCCTGTAATGTCTTGGTAGGGGAGAATGCTTTGTAGAAGTTCAACCTGCTCACCATTACTAAGCTCACCGTGGTCTTCGACGCGAATCACATGCCGCTGTTGCAGGGCCATTTCTATGGCTGCAATCATACGGGCAGTCCGGTCCGAGTGCGTTTGATTTCGCTTGTCAAAGATGGATTGATGGGATGTTGGATCCCACCACAGTGCACCTTCCTTGGGCGGATAGCTACAAAACAATATTCTGCCTTCAGAGTCAAAGACATATTTCTGCGATGGCGAATGGTTGAGGACACTTTCGTAAAATGTTTTCAGTGTAATCATCCGCTCAGAGGCTGCATCACGTTCCTTTCGAAGGAGAATTTCTTCTGTTATATCCTTTGTGCTGCCCACTACGCGAACGAGATTGTTTTGCGTATCATGCTCAGCAACCATCATGGTTTCAACCACGCGCTCCATGCCGTCAGATTGACGCTTAATGGTGTAAGTTGACTCGGATTTGCTTAACTGACCGTTTCGGATTCGGTTCATGTCTTCAACACCCTGCTCGTAATCGGCCGGTTCCATCGCGTTTTTCCATATTTCAGGAATTACTGTTGACAGGTCTTTTGACACCCCATAGATTTCATACATCAGATCGCTCCAACGAATACTTCCGTCAGCAGGTAAGTATTCCCATGTGCCAATTTTGGAATGTCGGGCAATGAGTTCGAAGCGCGTATTCATTCGAATCATTTCCTGCTGCGTCAGTGTCTCCGCGGTGATGTCTTTTTGTAAAGCAATAAAGTTGGTATGCTCTCCCTGCTCGTTGAAAACGGAAATAATTTCAAGTTGATTATAATATTCTCTGCCCTCGTGATCATAATTGACGACAGTCACTTCAACGTTTTCTTTATTCCATAAAGCCTTTTTTAGAATATCACGGGTGCTTTGGTCTGTCTTAGGGCCTTGCAACAGGTCTTTAGGTTTCTTACCCAAAACATCCGGTAAAGTGTATCCCGAAATTTGGGTAAAGGCATCGTTAATCCATTCAATGCGCCCATGATTGTCTGTGATAATGACGCCGTTTTTTGTTCGGGTGGCAATGAGGGAAAGTTTACGAAGCTCTTGCTGACCGGCTTTAATCTGCGCTATTTGCTTGGAGATCTCTTCACTGCGTTTACGATTCGCCAGCATAGCCCGAAATTGCTGCTGAAAAACACCGAAAATGGTCAGGTGACGCTCCTGCGGTCGATTGTAGAGCGGCGCATTGGTTTTGCCCGTGAGGCCTGCGAAGTATACCTCATATTGCAATTCGTCTTCTGAGAAATATCCGAATATGCCATGCTCGAAGTGCGATAGGTAACCAAACTGATTCAACACCTCCGCAGAAACAATTGCTGTTTTGGCCGGATTGATTTTCCGGCGAAGCGATTGAAATTCGTCTAAGAGTATTTCGGTTGAACATGATTCATGCGTGCCTTCTTTGAATAGAAGTGTTTCGGAAGTTTTCTTCGAGTAATAAAGGACAAACGAACTTTCAAGTTCGAAAACATCCACAATAGCCTCCGCCTCAAGTTGAAAAAAGGCGGATTCATCCACCTCTTTCAACGCATCTGAATTGTATCGATGTAACCGCTGATGCAGTACCAACTCGTGATCTAGGCGATCGCGGGTATTGATGAGTTCCTGCTCTACGGCAGAGAAACGCGTTACTCTCAGCTGGAGTTCGCGATACTGCTTCAACAGTTCTTCATATTCCCGACTTTCCGACATATCGTTCAAAGTCCTTTTAGCGGTAGATCACATAGAGTGCAGTCGTATAGTTGTGATAAGCATTCTTCCCACCTAAACGTGCGAATTCACCAAAACCATACATGCCTAACCACGGAGGACAAGCGCCTTCATTGTAGAAGGGATATTGCATTTTACTTACCAATTCATCTTTGATAATGCGGTTGAACAGGAAACGACCGCGGGCCAGACAGTCTGCGTGGAATACAGCAATGGGCTTCTTTCCGGGGTTCCTACCATTCATCACTTGAACCATGCGATCCATTTCTGTAAAGATCAATTCTTCGTCGCGGGTGGTAAGCCAAACGGGTGTGCCCTCTTGAATCGTTGTTGCGTAATACATGTCATTGCCCTCGCGCTTAGTCACAGCGCGTAACAAATGCTCATTGCCATATTCCTTGGCCTGTTCCGGGCTCAGTTTTTCGCCTAATGCTCCGATCGGAATCGTATCTCCGCAGGTGGCATCAGGAGTAAGACCTAAGCGACGGGTATACTCTTCCCAGGCCGGTTTGCCATTGAACTCCTTGATGATATGCCCTTCTGCTTTTGTCACTACAAGCGGCTCACCTATGGCCACAAAGCCATGGGTAGCTTGTGTGTCAATTGTTAGCGTGGGATCGGAGAATCCAACGGCGAATGCTGCATGCTCGTATACCTTATCGTCAACGGCTTGGAAGCTGATGACACCTTTCATGTTGTCGGACGATGTCGCGCCGAAAATGGTCACGTGCTCTCCCAGAATCTCTTCAAACGCACGAATGCACTCGTCATTGGCTATGTCAATGCCAGACCCTAAGAAATAAATCATGTTGATGCCTGGTTGCTGGTCCTTCAACGATTTAGCAAGTTCAAGACTCTTTTCGTAGGAGTTTTTTCCGTTGATATGATCGACACCGGCTACTGCGAATTCTTTGCCCTTCACCGCCATTAGCGCCATGTCCTTCATGGACTCGCTAACACCCTCTCTTCCCACAACACCGCAGCAAGAAGCGGCAACAATGCGAGCGTTGGGAGCCATTTCATGAGCTTGATGAATCATTTCTTTGAAGTCATGACCAATCGATGCGTGAAGTACCAAAAGGTCGGTGTCTTGGTAGTTTTCGCCTAAAGCGATTTCCATACATTCCATAACGGCTCTGCGGGTATTAACGACACGAGCGCTCGCTGATGAGAATTTAAGCATAGTAAGTGGTGTTTTAGAAGTGTTTTCAGCAAAGCAAACCAAGAAGATGCATGCATAGACTGATGGATGTTAGGATATCGATTTTAGGAACTGACGATTATCACGACGTGTTGAGCGGTTAGCTTGTTTCGCAATAGGGTATTTTTGCGCTATTATTTGCTTTTGATATAAATCCTCTCACTGATGAAAAAAGTACTTGCAATTATTGTTTTGCTTGTTTTTGCTGCAGTAACGTATTTGGCCAATGAAGGCCTATTTTCCAAGGTACTCGTGACGGAAGGTGAAATGCCCGGTTTTCGTGTTATGGGCATCGAACATCGTGGGCCTTACGACAAGATCGGACCCGCATTCGAACGCATTAGTGCAATTGCTAAGGAGAAGGGAATTGAACCGCATATGATCGGTGTTTATTTCGATAACCCGGACATGGTTGCTGAGGACTCGTTGAAATCATTGGCCGGAATGATTGTATCCGTTGAGGATAGTCTTGTGCTTGCATCGCTGCCGGAATTAAAACCCTTGATTATTCCTGCAGGTCATGCAGCAATTTCGTCATTTGAAACCGACGGCATGGCTTCGATGATTATTGGCGCCGTGAAGTCTTACCCGAAGTTGACAGAATACGTTGCTGAAAAAGGTAGGGGAGAGGACGTCAATTTCGTTTACGAAGTCTATGGCGAAGTCCAAACGCAATACGTCATGCAATTTCGCGATTAGCGCAAATTAGGCAAATCGATGGTGACAGTAGTGCCTTTCTGCGGTGTCGACTGAAGTGATACTGTTCCGCCGATTCGTTCCGTCATTTCTTTGACAATGTATAAGCCGAGTCCTGATCCACTGCGTTGAGCAGTTCCGCGATAGAACATATCGAATACCTTAGTTTGGTTTTCAGGCGAAATACCTTGGCCATTGTCGGTGAACGTCAAATGGCAGTGTTGATCATCAACATGCACGTTGATTTGCAGCCAGCATTGCTCCTTGGTTGAATCTGCATACTTGACGCTGTTCGACATAATGTTGTGAATGATGGATTTTATCCGTCGTTCATCCGAATGGAATATCGCTGATTGCTCCATAATTAATTCCAGAGAAACTGAATTTCCCTCATAAAACCGCAAGTCTTCGTGCGTGTTGCGGATCAATTGTTCGACGTTCACGGGAACGGGTTCTATCGGTAAGCGCGCATTTTTCGAATAATCGATAATATCGCGAATGGTTGCATCCAGTCGACTGATTGACTTGTGGATTTCTCCAATAAAACGCTTGCGGGTTGCTGTTTCCGTTTCCTCCTCTTCTATAAGTCCAAGTAAGCCTTGAACCGACAATAAGGGTGCGCGCAGGTTGTGTGAAGCACTATAAACGAATTGATCAAGTTCGTGATTGACCTTCTCTAACTCGGTGTTTTGAGCCCTTAACTGTTCTTCACTCTTTTTTAATTCTGTAATGTCCTGACCGTAGACGATGATATAATCGTGCTCACTCCCGGCAAGACTTGGGCGGTGTAAGCGTATGTAGTGTTTTTCCTGCGGAGTACCAATGTGAAAGGATTCCTCGAATTGTAGGTCTTGCTGAGTCCGAATGACCTCTAAGCAGCCTTCCCGGCGCTTGATGGATAAATCGGAATTGCGATTTTTGCGTTCCCAAAACTCAGTATCCGTTTTACCAATCATCCATTCTCGAATCTCATGGTCTTTGACTGCTGCTTTGTTGACGAAGAGATAGCGAAGGTCTGTGTCTACAACAACCAATTCCGATGGTAGCTGATTCAGCACAGCCCGCAATAGTCGATTCTCGGAGAGCACACGGTTGTATTCTTCGAGCGATACGGTGCCGTCTTTATTCGATGTGCTGTCGCTTTCCTTCATTTACTAGATTGTGAGCTGAAAAGTAATGGAAATCTGATAAAACAAAGGTGCCCTGAACGACCAATCACTCATGAATGAGCCACATCCCCCGCTAAGTTCGGAATTTCCAGCGTAATGGATGTACCCATGCCTTGTTGTGATGTCAAGTGCATGCGGCCACCGAGTTTATGGACCATTTCTTTGACGATGTATAATCCCAAACCGGATCCGGTTCGCAGACTTGTTGCTCGGTAAAACATCTCGAATACGCGCTCTTGATTTTCCTGAGGAATACCAATCCCATTGTCTGAAAAGGTCAGCATACATTGAGATGCTGATGTCTTTGCCGTGATGTTTAAATGTCGCTCGTTTTTAGCCGGATCAGCGTATTTGATGCTGTTGGATACAATATTGTGTATAATAGAGCGAATGCGCCGTTCGTCGCTGAAAAGAGGGTAGTTTAAATCCGTTGTCACGGTAACGGCAACCTTACTTTGGTCAATGAATTTCAAATCCTCGATAGTTGAATGAATGATGTTCAGAATGTCAATTTCCTGAGGTGCAACAGCCAGTCGTGCGTTTTTTGAATATTCGATGATGTCGTGGATCGTAGCGTCCAGTCGTTCGATGGATTTATAAACCTCCTGCATAAACCGATTACGGTCTTCGAATGCAGTGTCCTCTAGGGAGATCAAGCTAAGAAGCCCTTTCATTGAGAGTAGCGGTGCACGTATATTGTGCGATGCGCTGTACACAAATTGATCGAGCTCGGCATTCACTTTTTCCAATTCACTATTCTGCTGTATGAGCTTATTCTCCGTTAGCTTAAGCTCAGTAATGTCGATGCCGTAGGTCAACAAAAATTGTAACTCATCCTGCTTAAAATAGGGATGTGTAACACGG
>CANHYZ010000015.1 GCA_947464885.1 Flavobacteriales bacterium | reverse complement strand
TCTCCCTGCGTGGCAGGGTCGTCGCAATTGATGTTGTCTTCTTGAACAGGAACGCCAATCTGAGTTCCGCCGCCTCCTTGTTGATGCAGCATCACCTGCTGGCCATTCGGACAGGTTACGTAAATAACAATGTCTCCCATATAGCTATGCTCCATGTCCAGACAAATACTTTCTATATCATTGATGCTTCCGATAGTCGTGCCGGCCAAAAAGCCCATCTGAAAAATTTCAATGTCTTGGGAAATTCCAAGCAGTGTGTCAGGCAGACAGCCGTTTTCAATTTCTACACCTCCATTAAAACCTGACCAAGTGACTTCATATAGCTGCGGTGTAGCTTCAAAGTTAAGTTCCTCACCAACACACAAGACAACATCTTCCTGGAAACCGGCAAAACTTGGAATGGTGGCCACTAAAATGTCCAGGGATATAAAGTTGGAGTTCAAACAAACGTTATCCGGATTATCGTCTTGAACAAACAACTGCACCAGGTAATTGCCGGCTTGGGAGAATGCGTGCGTAACCTCTGCCCCGGGCGCGGTGACGGTTTCTTGGCTGCCATCCATGAAGTCCCAAGTATAACCTACAAGGTTAAAACCGGGCTGAGCCATAGAGCCCTGCTCGCGGAAAGTAATTTCTTCACCAACACAAACACGAATACTGTCTTGCGTAATTCCTCCTACGATTATCCCACCGGCCATTGGAGTTGCGCATGGGGTATTGCACGATGCGGAAGCCGTAAAACTCCCCGTGCCGGAGTCATTGGAAACGAATTGAAAGGTCAAACAACCCGTGGTGTTTTGAGGAGTTGCTTGAATTACAACGCCCTGCAATCCTGTGCCACCATAGTTCCCCAATGAATTTGCGCTCGTGTTGGGACCATCGAAAACATACATTTGATCCGAGTTGTCCCCATTTCCGGGTTGTGTGTCGACAGTGCTAAGCGAGAATAAGTTGAACGTAACTGTCACCTGATCTCCCAGATTATCCGAGCAAATGGTGAATGTCACGTTCTCATCATTACTATAGCCGGGTCCTCCTTGTCCTCCCGAGTCGATGATGAATTCATTGCACGTAGAAAAGGTTTGGTTATTAATGCCGGCATTCACGGTAATCTGGCCTATACCGGAGTTTAGACCAAAAGAAATCAATGCACACGTCGTTGCCGCGAAAGGAAAGAAATGCTTCATCATTGGAAGTATTGAGGACTATGGTCCTCCAAGCAAATTTAAGCATCGAATTCATAATATAATCTTAATAATCCGTGGATTGGAGCTTTCTATCCCCACCAAAGTGTGAAAAAGCCACCCTTTTGAGGTGGCTTTTCAGTCTTGTATGTTTCCGATGCTTAGCGCATGATGATAATCGAACCGTTGAGTTCTTTCTTGACACCGGTTGATTCGGATACCACGATTGCTCTCCAAGAGTAAACCCCATTGGGAGCAAAGTACTCGCCATCACCCGTATTTCCGGTCCAAGCGGCATTCGGGTCAGTAGATTCAAACATCTTTTCTCCGAAACGATTGAATACCTCAAATTGGAAACGGGTTTCATCGATATCGGCACCGACGAACTGCAATACATCATTCAAACCATCATTATTCGGTGTAAATCCGGATGGGATGTAGAATTGCGTAATGTCGTTGATTTGAACGCTATTACCGGATACAAATGCCGTGCAGTTGTGGATGTCGGTCACTTCCAGGTTCACCATGTAGGTTCCGCCAAAATCATTAGGGAACGTAAACACAGGATTAGCCGCCGCTGAACCGCCAACCAACGTGCCTATCATGCTGTTGAAAGTCCAGGCATAATTGGTAATTGGGTAGCCATTGGTGACACTCTCAAAATGCAATTCGGTGTCGTAGATATCGGTAGGCTGCGGACCAACGGTGTAACTTACCGTGGGCGGAGCGTAACTCGTCAAGTAAGAATTATTAGCGATGGAGTAATTACAACCTGCAGCATTGGTAAGAATCAATTCAACGCCATACGTACCGGGTGCATCAAATGAAACAGGAGCTTCCTGCTGGTTCAAAAGAATACTGCCGTCCGACAATACCCAACGTGATGTAACAAATTCTGAGACATCATTTTCAATGCTCAAAACGAACTCGCCAGGCCAGCAACCCTCCGTTGTGTCAGCGGTGAAGGCCGGTGAAATTATCGGCAATACATCCACCTGAAGGCACTGTGTAATGGACAGATCACATTGGTCGGTCACCGTAATACAAGCTTGTCCGCTTTGCAGTGGACTAAACGAAAAATCTTGTTGCGTGCTCATCGCTTCTCCTTCAAATTCCCATAAGAAACTATTCGAAGGCACATCAGGAGTAATAGCATAGACATCAAGGTCAACCGTTCCGGCATCGCATAGAATAGTGTCATCCGATGCAACCATGTTGAGAGATAGTGGAATTTCGATACCGACAAAAGCACTGTTAATGCAACCGCTTCCGCCATCAAGTTGGTACTCAAAAACATCAGCCGCATCTGTTGCCGGGTCAAATAGAAGTTCGTTGTCAGCAGTGATCGGTGCACCATCCAATAACCATACACCCCAAGTTGCAGGGCCATTCGTGAGTACATCGAACAGGTCGATTGGCGCTGCATTCGGACAAATTGTTATTGTATCACCTACGCCGGGGTAGTTGGTTGAAACAAGCGAGATAACCACCTGATCAGAACTGTTGCAACCGGGGTATCCATTGGGATAACCGGTCAAGGTATACGTTCCTTCTAACGCTGCTGTTGGATCTTGCGCGTTGGGGAAGTCCAAAGGATTATCCGGAGTCCATTCCCAAATAAATCCGGCCGCTTCTGCGCTGCCCGCAGTCACTGAATAGGTCCATTCTTCCGCACCACCATCCGTGCAATTGCCTACACCATCCCATTCAGAAATAGAGAAGGTCAAACAACCCGATGGATCCGTAGAGGTCCAGGTTTGTCCGGCCAAATCACCGCTATACATGCCAATCTGGGGTGAAGGCCACGTGTTTGGACCATTATAAACAAAGAGATTATCATTCACAGCAATCGTTCCTGAAAGGAAGGTGATTGATACAAAGCCGTCGTTCGCATTATCAGGACACAGGGTTTCTTGATAGAAGTCAAAAACATCGTAACAGTAGTTAAACGTTCCGCAATCTGCGCAGGGAACGATGGGGTCGTTTTGTAATCCTCCATCGAGTTGAACGGGCATACAAGCTACAATTTGGTCGGGTCCTGCCGTTACGAAAGGCGCTTGTGTTACCGTCACTTGAATGGTCGTATCGAATGTGCAACCGAAACTATTCAAAACGTTGTAGGTAAAGTCATAGACACCCAATGCTTGAGGATAGATCTCAATGGCGTCAGCATTGTTCGAAATACTCTCAATCCATTGAATTCCGCTGTCTGTACCGGTCATCGACCAAAAAGATGAGTCTGCACCTTCCCCAATCGTCGGGGTGAAGGTGGTAATTCCGGGGAATAGCTCAGGATTAAGATTAAGCCCCCATTCGAAAACATATCCATTGTCAGCTCCTAGATTGTCTAGTACAGAGAATGTCCAAGCGCCATTCAACGGACAACCCACCAAATCGCAGAGGTTACCGGTAGCTTCGTAATCTCCCGGCGCAAGCGAATTGCCAACGGGGTCACCACCGGCATTAGCAATGACATTGCCGCCAGCTACTCCTGCATTAAACGCATCATTCCAAGTGCCATTGGCAGAGTTGGTGACCCATTGATAGTCATACCCGATTCCTGGCTCTGTGGGGGATGCGCCGAAGCCGTCATCAATAGCTTCACCAAGATAGGTTCCGCCGCCGCCGCTGGGAAAAGCAACTAAATCAACCAACGTACCATTCGGACATGTAATAGAAATCGAAACGTCTCCTACATAGGAGTGCTCCATGTTCACCATGATACCCCATAAGTCATCGCAATTGGTTAATGTTTGTCCTGGCTCAAAAAAGTCATAAATGATATCCGAAGAAAAACTGAAGCCGGCGCCATCGGCCAGGTAAGTTTGTCCTACGACCACCTGAGGCGGCAGCGCCGTCCATGTAGTTCCATTGGCACTTCCTCCGATGTTCGTTTCATCATCCAGAAGCACATTATCACCGACGTTGACAATACCATAGACAGTATCTCCAAGACAAGTAGTCAAATCACTCATTCCTGTAAAAGTCGGAACCGTACTCACAAGCACTTGCAGGGGAATGACGTTTACGTTGTTACATCCATTGTTATCCGAAATGGTTAGATTAACTAAAAATTCTCCGGGAGCATTGAAGGCATGGGTCACATTCATGCCGTTTCCCGAGGTGCCATCTGCAAAATCCCATGAATATTGATCGATGGTAAAACCGGGTTGCGGGACTGAACCCATTCCGCTGAATGAAACATCTTCTCCCATGCAAACCGATACAGTTTGTTCAGTGCCTTCCGGCATAGGGTCAACAATGGCTGCGGCTAACGTTGGGTTGGCGCATGGTGTTGTGCATGAAATCAAGGCTTCCCAACCCGGTGAACCTGCGTTGGCCGGACCATTGGGGTCGAAAACAAACGTAAGACATCCCGTTGGATTATTGACTGTAGCGGTAATCTGAAGATTCGCAACGGAACCTGAGTAGGGACCCAGTGATAATTCCGTATTATCCATACCGTCATAGACGTATAACTGGTCGCTCTGGCCGTTTCCGGGGCTTGTTTGCAGACTGAAAGCCGCGAAATTCGCTTGAATCACATCGCCTGGATTATCCGGGCAAATGGTGATTGTGTAGGGGGTATCCGAATACGCCCCGCCAATGCCATCATCGGTGAAAACGGCATTACACGTATTGACCACGCCGCCGGTGCTAATTGGAATTTGAGCAAAAGCACGTCCGCAAATGAGCAGAGTGATGGATAACAATAAACTTACTTTCATCGGTAATGACAATTGATTGTCGCAATATAGGACTAGGCAAAGCTAGTCATAGTTGCATGGGTCATTCTGATGAGCCTCGAAATTCGAACATAAAAATGTCAGTAAAGTGGATTGCCGAAGGTGCAAATCACCGGAGCACCACCACCACGCCCTTAAACTCATGTCCTACGCCGCGCTCAGAATCACGCGCAACGATGCGGTAGGCGTACAATCCGGGAGCTACATCAATCCGGGTAATGGCATTTTTGCCGTCCCAAGGTTGATCAAGATCGTCGGTTGAAAAAATGACGGTGCCCCATTGGTCAAAAACATCCAAGTGGTAATGAGAAACATCGACACCGTTGCCTCGAGGCAGCCATTCTTCGTTAATGCCATCGCGGTCAGGCGAAAAGGCATTGGGGATGTAAAATGAAATCGGACGAACAACCTTGATTGATTGCGAGAATACTGAGGCGCAGCCAAACGCGTTGGTGGCCGTAAGTTGAAGCTCTGCCTTTCCTTCCACATCGGATGATAAATCGAACCGGGGTGAATCCTCTTGAGATTGGCCCCATGGACCGAAATCCCAGTGGTAAACACCGGCTCCTACAGAGGTGTTTTCCGGTCGCAAAGCGGCGTGGGGAAGGTAAATAATGCTGTCCTCAATGACAAATGAGGCCTGTGGAGTAGGGAATACCCTAAGCTCTACGTTCAGCGTGTCTCGCCAGCGGCAGCCGTGATTATCCGTGATGGTAAGCGATGGAAGAAAAGTGCCGGCATCGGGGTAGATGTGCACTGCTGAGGCTAGCGTTAATGCTGAATCTCCCGTTCCAAAATCCCATTGCATCATGTCAACGTGTTGGAAGGCTAAGTAATCCGAGCGAAACTCGACCTCATGGGGCAGGCAGCCCTGCGTTTGATTAACCGTAAAGGAGGCCGGTATGAGTGGATAGGGAATAGCCAGCGTGCTGCTTCGACCGCGAAATCCTTCACTGTCGGTAACCTCCAGCCATAGGCGTGTTGTATCGTTTCCTTCCCATTCCAGCGTGTCGCTGAGGCTTAGCACACCGTCATCACTCCACCAACGATAAGAGAAAGGGGCAATACCACCGACAATGCTATCGGGTGTTAGCCGAAGTGTAGGTTGTAGGCAAAAGAATATTTCCTCAGGGAAATAAACCTTCAACGCCGAACGATCCCGCAAATCCTGTGATGAGGCACGTTGCGAAACCAAAAGGGCGAACAGCAGCGCAAACGACAAATGCAGCGATTTGCTGCTTGTTTTAAGGAGTGATATGCGTCGAGAAAAAAATGCGAACACGGTCTTTGTACGGCCGCAGTGCACCTGAAGTTACATGAAAAACTAGCGCATTAGAATAATGCTACCTTGGAAGATGATGTCCTCTGCTGAGAATTCCTTACGAAGTTTTAGGCGCCAGTTGTAGACCTCATTCTGGCCGAAATAAGCGCCGTCGCGGTGCTCGCCTGTCCACGCTTCACGCGGGTCCTGCGTTCTGAATACTACATCACCCCATCGATTGAAAACAAGGAGCTCGTAAACATTATTCGTGAATCCACGGATGACCGGAACCCAAACATCATTATCACCATCGCCATCGGGTGAAAAGGCATTGGGAGCGAATACCGCATATTGCGCATCCATATAAACGTTGCGGCAAGTGGTATCGTAACAACCGAAAAGATTAAGCGCTTCCAGACAAACCAAAAAGTTGTCGCTACGCTCATTGGGGAATTCAAACTCAGGAGTAGCCATCTCACTGTTGCCATACACGTCAAACGTCCAATTGTAATGCACGGCACCAATTGTTTGGTTATTGAAAGTCGCCAGTGGCTCAAGCGTCGTCAACTCAACCGGCGACACGGTGAAAGCGGCAGCGGGCTTCGGATAAACCTCAGCGACTTCCTCGTAGTGGTAATCACGGGTGCAGTTGTATGGGGAAATGGCTGTTGCATGAATGTCATATACACCGCCGGCCTGCAAGGCGATATCCAGTGAATCACCTACGAAAACCCCAAGTCCGGGAACTGACCAAACGACCTCTTCAACCTCCGTGCTTTCGATTTCAGGCGTCATTGAAAGCAATACCGGAGGACAACCATTTATGGGCTCAGGATTGACAATGAGCACCGGTAATGAGTGAACGATGATTTGTGCGGTGGCCGAGCTGGTGCAACCGAAAGCACTTTCTGCCTCTACGGCAATATAGACATCAGCCGCAGGCTGAAGCGTTGGTGAAGCACTGTTGGCGTCATCGAAGATATTGACCGGAGTCCACTGATATTCGGCATCACCTGGTGTAGTCAAATTGAGGTAGTCACCATAGCAGATGTCATACGCATCCTGAATATCCAGAACAGGATTAGGCTCGGTGATTACATTCACGTAGTCCGTGAAGGTGCATACGCCATCATCAGCAAATACGGAGTAAGTGACGGTGCTGCTTTGGTTGACCGACGAGGGTAACTCAACAACAGGCTGTGCCGACGACGGATTACTGAGTCCTGATATTGGAGACCACGTGTAGGTGGTTCCCGGACTGGCAGGCGCGCCGAGTGGTTGCGCTGTGCTTCCGGCACAAACATGCACATCTGCTCCCGCTGTATAGTTGATTCCTTGCTGAACTTCAATGGAAAGCACAGCTTCATCCGCCGGACATGGTCCATTAGCCGGAAGGCGATAGATGTAATTGCCTGGACTGTTATTTCCGGGGTCAAAGTTGTTCGACGAATAAGCAGAGCCGTTGAAATACCATTGCCCGCCGGGCTGGTTGGAGGCAGGAAGTAATGCACCCAAGCCTACTGTTCCGTCTGTGTAGCAGAACACCTCAGAGTCATCCGGGCCTGCATCGTTCGGCGTGAAAGTCTCGAGCACAACAGTTCTCTGCTCGCCACCACAAGTGATGGGAAGAACGACGGTGTAGACATACGATTCGCTACCAACGAAATCAATGGCGACATGATTATTGGCAGGGTTGCCGGAAATATCTTCCCACGTACCCATGCCCACGGCCACTGCCGGTATCGTGGTGTTGAGATCAAATAAGGAAGTGCTTCGGCAAACATCAATGTCGCTTGTTCCATTTTCAATGACCGGATCTACTACCGTGACACTCATCGTGCAACTTTGATTCGGACAGCTATTGCCGCTAATGTTGACGACCGTGATGTCTTGCGTGGCCTGTAACTCGGGGTCAAACACGGGCGCAATCCCTGCACCTGCAGGGTCTTGAAAGGATACGTTGGATAGATTGATGTAGAAGTCATCCAGGTTTATGGGGTCTTGCAGACTGCATAAATAAATCGTGGTGTCGTTGAGCGCATTCACTGCGGGTTGCACATACACAATGAAGGAAGCAACGTCATCCGGACAAGCGATGCCCAGGACTTCATACGTAAACGCGGTATTTACGGCTGCTGACGGCATAAACATATTCCCAACTACAGCATTCCCGGTTTCCCAAGTCCCACCAAGCGTAGCATTGGGGCTCAGCATGCTGTTGAGGTTAAGTGATGGTCCACTCTCACACATGGTTTCATTACCATTCGAACCTGCATTTTTCGGCGCCTCGACGCTTATGGTAAGTGTCGAACTCCCCGGCGTACACCCCACATTGGGATAATAATATTCATAATTACCTGCAGGCTCCAGCTGTGGATTGAACGCACCATCCACTTCAACCCCCGCAGCGTTCGTCCATGTACCTCCCGGCAATGGATTTCCTCCCAGAGAGTCCATCATGTCAATGGGCCCGTCGATGGAGCACATGAGAATATTATCGCTCAAACCGGAAGGGTTGTCGTTGGTGAAGGAGATGGTTAATTCTGCGGATTGAGTAACACAAGGAGCGATCGAGTTTGTTATGTAGTCGTAGATACCGGCAGGCATGGTCGAAGGATTGAAAATATCATTACCCCGAGGTAGTAGATCACCGCCGCCCGGAAGAGTCCAGTATCCGTCATTATTGATGGAGGGGTTATCATCATCCGGATTACCCTGCAGATAATTTAGCATGCTGAAGGGAGCACTTCCGACACAAACCAAAATGGTCGAGTCAGCACCCGCTGACCTTTGGACTTTTTCATCTACATACAATCCTGAAATTGAGGGAGTACAACCAGGTACATTATCAATGACATAAACGAAATTGGCGCTGGACATAGATTCCGGATAATACATGCCATTTGCAACTATAGTTGCGGGTGAATAGGAGTCAAGATACCATTGTCCGATTGTATCTGGAGATCCTTCTAGAAAATCAATCAGTTGAAAAGGCTCGTAAGTCTCACAGATTAAATAGGTCGTTGATAATCCCATGATGTTTGTCTGTAAGTAGACTCCTGAGGTTACTTCACAAGCACCGGAAGAAACTTCGCATGTGTACCATCCTGAAGACATCGTTGATGCGTTTAGAGAGCCTTGCGTGGCTAATGGAAGCATAAGGTCGTTTGGGCTATACCACGCGCCGGTAAGATCAAATGGTGCGGTCTCGATTGAGAAGTCGTAAGGAATTGCCGGATTTCCCATTGTTCCTGCATAGTCTCCTTGACATAAAAACACCTTCCTCGCACTCCCAGGATCAAAGGCTCCCGCCGGTACATTGAAGTATTCATCCTGCACCGTTCCGTTAGCTAGCGTCGCGACGACGTGAAATACCGTTGGGCATAAATTGTTGAAGGAGTAGGCTCCGTTAACGCCGCTGGCTTCTTGCACAAGTTCATCATGCTGATCGAACAATTGGATACTGTAGCCCGAAGCACCGGCCGGTGGTGTAAAGGTCACACTTCCCGTGCATTGACAGGCGTCGGCATCGGAGGGCGATACAACAAACTGTGCGTTTGAGCCCGTTGCCAGACCAATACCGATGAGGAATATGAGGATGTTTAGGAATTTCACGAAAGTTCTACCTGCTCCAGTTCAAATCGCCGACAAAAATAGCCATATTTATAGATAAACATACGGGTTTGTACGACCAAAATCAAAAATTGTTCACATGCTTTCAACCGAAAATGCAAAAAAAAACCGCAACATACGTTACGGTTTTTCTGAACACTAGGTTGCAGTTTAGTTTTGGTTAAGGAGAAACTGTTAAATGTCCGTTGAAATATTTCTGCTCTTGCGTGAGGTCATTGGTAATGATAATCATGTAGTTGAACTGCTCACCGGCCTGGGCCATGCGACCACTCGGGAGCTTACCATCCCAGCCCTTCAGGCGTGAATTGGTTTGGTATACCTTATTTCCGTTGCTGTCAAGGATGGCCATGGTGAAATCAACCTTGTTTTTCTTCAACCCTGCCGGCAAATACGTGCCTTTCGCAAAGGACCAAGATTGAGGAGCTTCCAGGGCGAAGTCAGCATTGACCGAGATGTGCTTGACTGCGCCATCCGTGCAACCAGCATCGTTTTTAGCGTTGAGCGCAATCATCTGACGACCACCGGGGTTGAGTTTGAATGTGGCACCATCAGCTTGTTCAAGCGATTGATTGCCATTACTCCATTCATAACTGCTACCGCCATCGGTAAGGTTGATGATGCGCACCTCGGGTGCTGCCGGGTTGGTGTTAACGAATTCCCAGGCGAAGTCAGCATCGGGAGCCGCTTCAATGGTAATCATGTCATTAACCACCGTCGTATTGATTTGTCCATTGTCGCTGGTGATGGATAAGGATACATCATAATGACCGGCTTTGGCAAATTTGTGCTTCGGGTTGATATCATCACTGAAGTGTCCATCCCCGAAATTCCAGAGGTAGCTGCCGTTTTGAGGGCCGCTGGTGGTCTGGAATTCAACTTCTTCACCCTGACAAGCGCGACGAACATCACAATTGAAGGCGATTACATTGTCTGCTTTCTTAGCCAGATCTTTCGTTGGAGCAACACTGTTAGTGGAGGCATTATCCGAAGACAAATCCGTCGTAACAGCGGTCTCGCTGATCGGTGTTGAAGTTACATACAATAAGCTAGCATCAACCGAAATGGCATTTGCAGTGTTAAGGGTGGCTGTCGTCTGAACAGAAGGAGTGAGGAGGCCTAATGCATTCGATGAACCCCCGTGGGAGATTCCTTTTGTAATCGATGAGATTGGCATGGCATAGCGTTCAGAAACTTCAGCTCGCTTGGCTGAGGTTGGCATATGCTGTTGGCGGTAAAGCGCAATAGCGCCACCGGAAAGTACAATAACGGTGGAAATGAGTGAGACAATCCAAACCGAACCTCCCGACTTGGCCATTCCCATACGATGTTGCAAACCCGCCCAAGCCCCCTGCTCATAAGGGAACTCAAACTGCTCCATCTTGTCCTTTAAACTTCGCTCAAACGGCGTAAAATTCTTTTTCATTTAACGTGATGCATATTCTTAAGTAGCAACTTCTTCATATTCTTTTTGGCTTTGGCGTAGTTGCTTTTGGAAGTCCCTACACTAATACCTAATGCCTCAGCAATATCCTGATGCGTATAGTCTTCATAAACATAGAGATTGAAAACTGTTCGATAAGCCGGTGTTAATTGCTGCATGGCATCAATTATCTGCTCGGGAGTAATCGAATAGATTTCCTCTAACTCGTCAATTTCATCCAGTACCTCTTCCGTGTCGTCACCATAACGTTCAATATCGTCGGGCTCACCGAGCAATACGAAGTCATGTTTGAGCTTACGAAAGCGGTCAATGGATAAATTCACCATAATTCGTCTCATCCAACCTTCAAAAGTGCCTACTCCGGTGAATTTTTCGAGATTATTGAAAACCTTGAGGAATCCTTCTTGAAGCACATCATTGGCCTGATCATAGTCCCTTGTGTATCGCATGCAAACGGCCTTCATCTTTCCATAATACAGCTTATGGACCGCTTGCTGCGATCGTCTGTCTCCTTTGAGACAGCCATCGATCAATGCTTGCAATTGCTTGGTTTCAGCCACAAGGGTTACGGGTTAGACGATAGGTAATGAAAAGGGTTGCCCCGACGGAACATAATTATACTCATGTTCAATTCCTAAGGCATGATAAATATAGGGATTTTTTTACTTCCACGCACTGCAGGCTTATTTTTGGGCCATGGCAGTTCGTGTGGTCGTTGGTTTGTCAGGAGGCGTTGATTCCAGCGTTGCCGCGCATCTTTTGCTTGAACAAGGCTATGAGGTGGTCGGCATTTTCATGCGCAACTGGCATGACGAGTCGGTCATCATCAATAACGAGTGCCCCTGGATCGACGATAGCAACGATGCCATGTTGGCTGCCGAGACGCTTGGAATTCCGTTCCACGTGCTCGACATGAGCAAAGAATATAAGGAGCGTATAGTCGATTATATGTTCCGCGAGTATGAGGCGGGACGAACGCCTAACCCTGATGTACTCTGCAATCGCGAGGTGAAATTTGATCTTTTTCTCAAAGCGGCATTATCACTGAAGGCGGATTTTGTCGCTACGGGCCACTATTGCAGAAGGGAAGTGACGCATGATGCATCGGGTAGCGAAGTCTACAGGCTTTTGGCAGGAGTCGATCAAAACAAAGATCAGAGCTATTTTCTCTGTCAGCTCAACCAATATCAATTGTCGAAAGCACTATTCCCCATCGGGCATTTGCAAAAATCCGAGGTGAGGCAAATCGCTCGCGAAGCCGGCCTTGGAAATGCAGATAAGAAGGATTCGCAAGGGTTATGCTTTATTGGAAAGGTCAAGCTGCCGGTCTTTCTTCAGCAACAATTGCAGCCGAAATCGGGCCCGATTATCGAGGTTCCCCATGATCCCAAGTTGTTTGAAGTGACCGAAGCAATGGACGAAACGGCTGAACAAACGCGAAGCTATACGTTCACGCCTTCTATGGGAAAGGTTATTGGGACACACCAGGGAGCTCATTACTACACCGTGGGCCAGCGAAAGGGATTGGGAATAGGGGGGAAGGCGCTGCCCTTATTCATTTTAGCTACCGACGCGGCAACGAATACGATTTACGTGGGACAAGGCGAAGATCATCCCGGGCTATTGCGCAAAGGCCTTCGTGTAATGATGGCAGATATACATTGGCTGAGAGAGGATTTGGTCATGAGCATTGGCGAAGAGCGACTCTACACGGCCCGCATTCGCTATCGTCAGGAGTTATCTGAATGCAAACTGATACGTCGTACCGATGCGCTGCACGTTCTCTTCGAAGAACCCCAACGGGGCATTGCCTCCGGGCAGTTCGTGGCTTGGTATACCGATGATGAGCTGATAGGCAGTGGTGTGATTGCCTGATAAATTGGGCTAATTAATTTGGGAATGCAACCTTTCCCATTAATTGGTTGTTTTGAGTAGGGGATAATTACTGTATCCTTGTATTGAATCGTTTCAAAGCCAAATGCATTACATAACAAAATCAAATCAACAATGAAATTTATCTACGCGTGTCTTATTGCCGGAGTGATGATGTTCTCAACGAATATTTTCGCTCAGATTTTTCCGGGTTCTACCTGCGATACGGCCATACAGTTGGAAATGTGTATTGATAGCCAAGATGGCAACACGGTAGGGATACTAAACGATTCCGAGACGTCAGGTGCCACAGCATGCTCCGGAGTTGGAACAGCAGGTCAGTTGTGGTATTCTTACACTGCATATGAAAATGTGACCATCACGCTTTCCACTTGCGGCAGTAATATGGATACCAAAATCCATGTCTATGGCGGTTCTTGTGGACAAGGGAATTTATACTGCTTAGTACAAAACGATGATTATTGCGCAATGCAAAGTCAAGTTTCATTCCCCGTTGTTGCAGGTGAAACCTACCTCATTCGAGTGGGCGGTTTTGGCTCAGCCTCAGGAGCATTCACATTGTATGTCACTTGCGGTGATGGTGAAGCCGGTTGCACGGATTATTATGCCACTAATTACGACCCTGCGGCAGTTACCGATGACGGCTCATGCGTTTATTACGGTTGCATGGACAGCACCGCTGCCAATTACAATCCATACGCAACAATCGATGACGGTTCTTGCTTCTATTATGTCTTTGGTTGCACCAATCCTTCAGCAGCGAATTACAATCCAGTAGCGAACTCCGATGACGGCACATGTGTAATTGAAGGTTGTACTGATCAAACAGCTATCAACTACGATTGGAGCGCAACGGTTGACAATGGAACCTGTGAATACTGCAACGGTAATGGCAGTGCATTAGCCAGCCTTTATATCTGCACCTTCTCAAACGGCAACCAGGTGGAACTTCAAATCGTAGACGACAGTGGCAATGAAGTATACTACGCCAACGGGTTGAACAATGGCGCTATCGTTTATGCATCACTTTGTCTTCAGCCGGGTGTATGCTACACAGCAAACATGATTAATAACGCCGGTCCTTATGGCTGGTATAACGGATATTT
>CANHYZ010000014.1 GCA_947464885.1 Flavobacteriales bacterium | reverse complement strand
CGGTTGCGCAAGGTCACGTCTACGACTTGTTGCTTTCCGTCGCGCCATACGGTGACTTTCACTTTATCACCGGGACGATAACGGCTCACTTGTTCCTGCAACTGCGGCATGTTGTTGACCGGACGCTCATCCACCTTTTGAATAATATCGCCTTGGCGGATGCCGCTCTCTGCAGCTGCGCCACCTTCTGAAAGGGCCGCAACATAAATTCCGGCAACATCCTTTAAGCCTTTCTCCTTGGCGATTTCTTGATCGACCTCATCGATTCTAACGCCGATGAAGGCGCGCTGCACGTGACCAAACTCGATAATGTCCTTGGAAACCTTTTTAGCAATCGATGAGGGCACTGCAAACGAATAACCGGCAAATGCCCCTGAACGGGTTTGAATGGCGGTATTGATTCCAATCAATTCGCCGCGGGTATTGACCAGTGCTCCACCGCTGTTGCCCGGATTCACGGCAGCGTCCGTTTGAATGAATGATTCTACGGGGAAAATCTCCTCACCGTTCTGATTCGTTCCTCCGAGAATGTTGATGTTGCGCGCCTTAGCGCTTACGATGCCGGCTGTAACAGTGCTGGTGAGATCAAAGGGGTTTCCCACCGCAATCACCCACTGACCAATGCGCACATCATCGCTGTTGCCCCACGTGATTGCGGGTAGATTACCCTCATCTATCTTGATTACGGCGATATCTGTGCTCGGGTCGCGGCCAACCAATGTGGCCTCGTATTCCTTGTTGTTATTGAGTGTGACCATAAGTTTCTCCACCCCTTCCACAACGTGATTGTTGGTGATAATATAGCCGTCGTTGCTAATGATGACCCCCGAGCCCGACGCACTCTGCACTTGGGGTTGCTGACGGTAGCCGAAGAAATCCGACCACGGATTGTAGGCCGGTTGCATCGTAGTGGTGGTTTTAACGTGAACAACAGTATTGACCGTTCGTTCGGCTGCCACACTGAAATCTCCTGCGACTTCGGGAGCAAGGGATGCAAACGATGTACTGTAATCGGCAGCTTGCAGAGGTTGACTCCAATGCGCTTCCGTTTGCGATTCAAAAAACAGGCGGTAAGAGCCCAAGGCAACAACTCCGCCGGCAAAGGCCATAGCGACTAACAACAAATTCTTCTTCATAGGTCTAAGCAATATTTAAACGTTAAAATGCGATTCAAAATTAAAAACGAGCGAACGAGATTTCATTGCACACACCGTGTAAAATTGTGTTAAGCGTTTTGCTGATAACAATGCCTGTGATGGATATCAAGGGAATTTCATGAATCCGTGAACCGAACTATTTTCGCGCTGTTTAGATAACCGATGCAGGCTCGACTTTACATTTTCTTTTTGACGGCTCTTATGCTTTTCATGCTCGTTTCGTGTGAAAAGGAAATCACTATTGATTTGCCCCAAGCAGAGCGCAAAATAGTGGTGGAAGGCACCATTCTTCCCGGTGAATTTCCATTGGTGATTTTGACGTGGACGCAAGGTTATTTCGAACCAACCGATGCCAACTCCCTGCAAGAACTGTTCGTTCACGGTGCATCGGTAAGCATCAGTGATTCCGAGAACACCTATGAACTTACGGAGTTTTGTTCGGCCACACTTGACACCACCCTTCTTGCGATCGCATCGCAGGCATTGGGTATATCCGTGGAAAGTTTACAAGCCCTGAACGTTTGTTTGTACACCACCTTTGCCCTCACCGGAGAGGTTGATGAGGCCTACCGCATTTCCATCACCAAAGACGATCAATCAATTACCGGTGAAACGAAAATCCCGGGCCTGGTTTATCTCGACACCGTGTTTTTCGACATCCTGAATCCGCAAGTGCAAGACACGTTGGGTATCATCTTCGGTCGCCTGACGGATCCGGATACCACCGGCAACGCCTATCGCTGGTTTACCAAGCGCATCAACCACTACAGCAATACTGTTCCCGACGAAGATTTGCGCGGACGTCAGAAGGATCTGAATTTCATTGCCCCGTTTGGTTCGGTTTACGAGGATGTTTTTTTCAATGGCCTATCCTTTGAGTTCGCCTATCCACGAGGCATTGAGTCGAACTCGAATAAGTTTGACGACAACAATGACGAGCGCGGCTATTTCAAAGTTGGAGATACAGTAGCCATTCGCGGGTGCTCCATTGATCGTGCGGCATTCAAATACATTAGGAGTATGGAAGCGCAAATCGGCAATCAGGGAAGTCCATTTGCAACGCCCTTCAATTTGGAGTCTAATCTGCAAGGTGGATTGGGCGCTTTTATCGGCTACGGCGCTATCTACGACACCATTGTCTGCGCCTACTAATTGTTGCGCAGGCAGTACTGCCATACTTCTCTCCATCCCTTCCATATACCACGCTCAGCAACGGTTTCGTTGTGCCACAAAGAGGTGAATCGGCCTCCATTCAAACGTACCTCATTGCGCAGGTTATCGATTTTCTCCAGCGCCTGTGACGGTGTCAATCGAAGATAGCTTAGAAGCGTTGAATCCATCACAACCACCGGGTGCACCAGGAGTGCTGTTTCTGTATTTGTAATCAGGTCGAACCATGGAAAAGGCATACTCGTGCCGGCGCGAAATCCCGGAACATCGGCAAAGCCCATAGAGCAGTCGTGAAGAATACCATTCTCCAGCAGGCTTCGATACGTCACCGGCAATTCAAACTTCAGGTAATGCTGACGGCTGTGTAAGACAGGCTCCTCCATTATTGCTTGCAGTCGGGCAATCTCCGCACTTAATATGGAAGGATGGCTGTGACTTCGATACCCCGGGTGAATACCCACTTCAGCTCCGGCCTCGCGCATTTCGAGTATCCGATCATGCAGCTCCTCACGTCGGTAATCCACGTTAATGTCGAAGCGCGATCGGTCGGCAAGCAAAAAAAAGAACTTCAACTCGATGTGCTGCTGATGACAAAAATCGCTGATGAAATGATACGTATCGAAAGGATCCTCCTTGTCGGCCAGCACACAATACAAGCGCTCGGCAGCTTGCTTCCACTTGCCGCGCAACACATCTAGCACGAGCGCACCGCATGTGCGGCGAACGCCCTTGTAGCGAAACGCGAAGGCGCTGTCGACGTCAATGGTTGCCACAGGACGAAAAGCAGGTGGTGTAACGACCGTTCCCGGAAAATACGTCAACAGGTCGCGCTCCATCTCGCGGCGCCAACGATCGACCACGGCGATAGCGGTAACTTCCGGTCCGCCCCAAGACGTATATCCGGAAAACCGTCCGTGTTCATCGCGCTCATGGGTTGTATACTCTTCCATGCGCGAGAGCATGTAGAAGGTGCACGCCAGCGGGTCAAATCGACTGCTGCCGTCCAGATCCGGAAATGGAATATTATTCCAATACTTTATTTCAGGGCGCTGATTCAGCAGCCCATCATTCCACAAAACAGTCACCGGGTTGCATTGCCAAATAGCCTGTGGCCCTGATGCATCGTAACACCATTTAGGCCCATTGTAGTCAAGAAACTCTACTTCTGAATCGGTAAAATGAAGTTCACTCTGAACATGCGCAAACAGTTGTCGTGCCGCGTAATGCAGTCGAGAATGCCGGATGCGGGTGAAGATGAGCACGTGATTAGAAATGCGTTAGAATAATGTCACACATATGCTTGGCTGCTTGTCCATCGCCATAGAGCAATGGCCAATGGTCAAACCGTTCATTGAGCAGTGATTGACCTGCTTTGAGGATATTCGTTGCATTGGCATTGGCAATAACGGCATGACCGCCGGCGAGCAACTCCACCCATTCGGTTTCCGGGCGCATGATCACACACGGACGCTGCAGGAAGTAAGCTTCCTTCTGAAGTCCTCCGCTATCGGTGCAGACCAGCGAGCATGCGTCGAGCAAAGCGAGCATGCTGCGATACGATACAGGCTCCATGCGGTGGATAGCAGGATAAGCAGACCAGTCGAAATGAAAAGCCTCCATTTGTCGATTCAACCGCGGATGGGCGGGCAGAACAACGGTTTTCCCCACTTGCAGCCCCAGGTTATTCAACCCGTCAAGAATTGCCTTCAGACGCAAAGGATCATCGGTATTGTTGTCGCGATGCACGGTAGCCAGAATGAATCCTGAGGCAAACACCTCAGCGGGAAGAGCAATATCGGGTGCAGGCAGAGCGCGAAAGTGCAATGCGTTGTCGTACATCACATCGCCCGTTGAAACGACCAACGGATGATCGGCCGAAGGCGCACCTTTGTAGGCCACATCCACTCCTTCCCGCGCCAGGTTTGAAATTGCTGCGGCCGTTGGAACAAAGAGCAACGCAGAGGCGTGATCCGTAATGATGCGGTTATTTTCCTCGGGCATGGCCTTATTGAAAGATCGCAGTCCGGCTTCCACATGGATCAGCGGAATGCGCAATTTGGAGGCAGCTAAGGCTCCGGCCAGTGTTGAGTTCGTATCGCCGTATACCAGCATGGCATCAGGCTTCACCTCCGGAACAATCTTTTCCAACCCCTGCAGCATGAGTGCCAGTTGAGCCAGATGGCCGCCTGCGCCGCAATTAAGGCGATAACGCGGATCCGGCATACCGAGCTCCTGAAAGAACACCTGCGACATGTTATCGTCGTAATGCTGCCCGGTATGCACCATGATTTCCTCTACCTGTCCGGACTCACAAGCGGCAAAGGCGCGCGTAAGGGCGGCAGCCTTTATGATTTGCGGTCGTGTTCCGACGATGGTTAGTATTTTCTTCATGGCTTGAGCATCCCTTCATCGGTATAGCTGTAGTACCCATGATCGGTGACGATGAGATGATCCAACACGGGGCACTCGAGCGTTTGGCCGCTCTGCAGTAGGCGTTTGGTCAGCGCGTCATCTTCCTTACTAGGCTCCAGGTTACCGCTAGGATGATTGTGGGCCACAATAATACTCGCTGCATTATTCATTAGCGCAATTCTAAAGACCTTTTTTGGATCTGCTATGGTTGCGCTCAATCCGCCCTCGCTGATTTTATCGAGAGAAATGACGCGATTGGCACGGCTCATAGAGACGACCCAAAATTCCTCATGCGGCAGATTCCACATGAATTCCAGCAGCCGTTCGTACACATCGCGTGAATGGCGTATCACGGGCAGGCGTTTGCTTTGGGATGAAATTTTGCGTCGAGCCAATTCGCACGCCGCTGCCAGTGTGACGGCCTGTTTTCGGGTGATGCCTTGAATTCCGGCCATCTCTTGCCACTTCATGGCCCCCAGTGTTTGCCAATCGTGATTGAGACTATGTAGGATGGTTCGAGCCAGCAACAATTGCCGTTCATCGGGAGCATGGCTTCCCAGCAAGAGGGTGAGTAATTCAGCATCACTCAGTCCTTGCGGACCTTTACTCATGAGTTTTTGCCCCGGGCGCTCATCGGGCGCCAGCAAGCAGAGGTTGTCGTGCACTTTCATGGGGGCAAAACAAAAAAGGCTCTCCGCAGGGAGAGCCTTCAAGCATGCCTTTGAGGCATAGAATATTATTTCAACTTGTTCACGAACACTTGAGCCTTACCCTTGAGGTTACCGGCTTTGTTCTTGTGAATCACGTTGTTCTTCGCGAGTTTATCCAACATGCTTACCACCTTTGGCAACAGCGCACCAGCTTCTTTCTGACTGGTCAATGCACGCAGCTTACGCATGGCGTTACGCATGGTCTTGTGGTAATATTTGTTACGCAGACGCTTGGTGTTGTTCGAGCGAATGCGGGTGATAGCTGATTTGTGGTTTGCCATTTTTCTAAAAACTTCAAATTGGGGGCGCAAATATACGCAACATGTTGAATGATGCAAAAAAAAGCCTCAGACAATTTCAGACGCAAAATTAAACTGAAAAACAACGCATTAGCACGTAATCCAGGCCGATTACTCCGGCAAGGGGGGCGAAAATGCGGCTGCGCAGGGAGCGATATTGACTATTTTCGCCGCTTGCCAACCGAAAACCGCACGCTGTGATCAGAACCTCGGCATTACTCACTTTATTCATTATCGGCTCGTTGTTGATTCGCTTGAATCATCTCGAGAGTCAGTCGCTCACGGAGAATGAGCTGATGACGCTTTGCCGCGTGAATGGGATTGATGCGAACATGACGCCGGAGTTGACCTTGAACGTGGAGATCGATAGCACGTTTACGCAGCAGCAATTGCGTTCACACCGCACATTCAACAACGTCGTGGGAGCGACTATTGCCGATAGCGGCAATGCGGCGGCGTATAACGTGATGCTGTATTGGTGGTCGAGCCTGTTTGGTGACAGCAATTTCTCGTTGCGCTCGCTCTCGGTTCTTTTTGGCGTATTGACGGTAATTTTAGGATACTACTTCTGTCGTCAGCTTTTCAATGAGCGCACGGCCAACATTGCCGCTGCCCTGCTGAGTTTTCATCCCGTGCTGGTCGAATATGGACAATTGGCCCGCGCCTATGTGCCGGCGACCTTTCTCATTTTGCTTGCCACGTACAGCATCTATCAGGTGAGTGTGGCCAAGAGGCACACCTGGCTTCACATTCCGCTTTACATCCTAGTTCTGAATCTTTCGCTACTCTCTCACTACGTGACGCTTTATGTTTTCCTGTCACACGTGCTGCTGGTGGCTATTTTCCACAGTCATAGAAAGGCATTGATTCAATATGCGATAATGGCTGTAATTGGCTTCGGACTGTTTTCCATTTGGCTGTTCAACGGCGGATGGCAGGGCAAGAAGCCTATGAACATTGAGCGTCAGATGTGGCAGTTGAATTTACCGGTGAACGGTGAGATGCAGAGTTATGTGAGCACTGCGTCTGATATTTTTGGCGACACGGCTACCAATTATGTGCGCATTTTCGGGGTGCACGTTGAGGACCCTTCGTTGATGCTCTTGCAGTTTTTAATCTTTGCTTTACCTGCGACAGCATTATTCTTTGTCTTTCGCAAGGTGCGTAAGTCGGAGTATTTCCGTCCGGTCATGTTTGTGACCTTTCCGCTGGTGATGTACCTCGTTTTTGTGATCGTGATGGCATTGCGTTCGGGACATTCGATTCCTTTCGACATCCGCTACGCGATTTTTGTGATGCCGTTTGCGTGCTTGTTGTTAGCTTTTGGTATCGATCGGATGATGGACTACAACCGTTCGACCAAAGCGGTCGGTTATGCATTGATGGGCATTTTATCGGCCGTCATGATTGCCGGCCTCTACCCTGCCCTTTCGAACCTAGCCAAGGAAGAAGGATCGAATAACAACCGTTACCGAGAGGCAGCATCGTTTGCTCAGCGCGCCGCCGCCGATGGCGACACGTTGGTATTCAATAGCAGAAACGACGCAATTTTGATCAACCTGTATTTACGCAAATCCGCGCCATGGCAACAAGTGATACGCACTGATGCAGCGGCTCCGATGTTAAAGATTCACCACGAGAACATGGTGGCGCCGTTTGTGCCGAAGGAATGACGAATGACTAGTGACAAATGACTAGTGAAACGGCCGTTTAGTCGTACTTCGGCTTTTTATCACGCTTTTCGGCGCGTTTTTCAGCTTTGGTTTTGGTCGCTACTTTCTTGACATCTTTCTTTTGATCTTTTGACTTTGCCATTGTGATTGTGTGTTTGGTTTGCGGAGCAAGTATAGGGAAAAAAGGGCGAAGGGCGAAGGGCGAAGGGCGAGGTTTACTTCATCCTTCGCCCCTCGCCCTTCGTCCTTCTCACTGGTCACTCTCATTCCACTCCGCGTAGCTCGTTGGTGTCTCCTCAAGCTTGAGTTTAACGAGCTTCACCTCTGCGGGGAGGGCGCTGTTGAGTAAACCGTGGAAATGCATCATGAGGTTTTCGCACGAGGGTTGGACATCGAGCAAAATGACCTTCTCGAAATTATCGGGCAGGAAACTGTCCTTCGTGTAGGGCGCTTCTTTATGCAGCACCAGGGCATGGTCGAACTTCGACATGATGTGGCGCACGGTGATCTCTTTGATTTTCCCGAAATCCACCACCAGTCCCAGTTCGGGATGTCCCGATTGATCATTGATCTTTCCGGCCACCGTAACATGCAGCTTGTAGGTGTGGCCATGGATGTTCTTGCACGGACCATCGTAGCCGTATAAGGCATGGGCCATGTCGAAGGTGAAGACTTTGGTGACGCGAACAGTCATGAGGGATGAGGGATGAGGGGTGAGGGGTGAGGGATGATGGGTTAAGCGGGGGTTTGGAAGTGCATCATCGTCCACTCATTGCGGAGGGTGGATGAAATGTGCTTTAGTCCGAGGGCTTCGGCGGTCTGTTTGATTTCGGGTTGATCGCTTTCATAAAAACCGCTGAAGAGAATACTCGCTCCGGGGTTCATGTGTCGCACGTAATGGTGCATGTCGCGGGTGAGAATGTTGCGGTTGATGTTGGCTAGAATCAAATCGTAGCACGCGTCAGTTGGGATGGCCTCTGCCCCACCTTGAATGGTGCGGATAGCATTGCATCCATTGCGCTCCACATTTTCCAGCGTGTTTTCATACGCCCACTCATCAATATCAATGGCATCAATGGCTTTCGAGCCACGTATTTCTGCTAAGATGGCCAACACACCGGTGCCACAGCCCATGTCGAGCACCGTTTTTCCGGTGCAATCCATCGGCAGCATAGCAGATACGATCAAATGTGTCGTAGCATGGTGTCCTGTGCCAAACGACATTTTCGGTTCGATGGTAATGGTATAAGGATATGCCTTTTCTACCGCATGAAACGGTGCACGAATAAGGCATTGTTCGTCCACGATAATGGGTTCGAAGCTACTCTCCCACTGTGCATTCCAGTTTTGATCAACGATGACCACGGTGGTGATATCCAGACGCTGCTCAGGGATATCGGACGTCATGAGTCCCTCGAGCAATTGCGGCGTGAAATCAGGCTCTTGAATATAGGCCTTCACGCCGAGCTCGGTTTCCACAAAGCTTTCAAAGCCCCGCTCAGCGAGCTCGACCACGAGCACCTCTCGAGCGGGCAAGAGCGGTTGCAACAGTGCGGTAACTTCTACGTAGTTCATTGCGCCGCTTGAATAATCGTCATGAAGTCATCCGCCTTCAGCGAGGCACCGCCCACCAAGCCTCCATCGACATTAGGGCATGCGAATAGCTCAGCTGCATTGGCAGCGTTTACACTTCCACCGTAGAGAATGGAAATGGAATCGGCCACGTCTTGGTTATAATTTTTGGATACGAATGCACGTATGAAGGCGTGCATTTCCTCTGCTTGTTCATTGCTGGCTGTTACGCCGGTACCAATGGCCCAAACGGGTTCGTAGGCGATAACCACTTTGGAAACTTCTTCCGCTGACAGATGGAAGAGTGCATCCTTCACCTGTGCAGCAACCGTAGTGAAGTGCTCGCCGGCATTGCGCTCTGCAAGCAGCTCGCCGCAGCAGAAGATGGGTGTAATAGCATTTCGCAGGCAGGCATCCACTTTTGTGCGAATGATCTCGTTGTTTTCACCGTAGAATTGGCGACGTTCGCTATGACCGATGATACAGATGTTCACATGCATGGAAGCCAACATAACGGAACTAATTTCTCCTGTGTAGGCACCACTATCATGCTGAGAGCAATTTTGCGCAGCTACTGCAATTGCGGGAGCTGCTGCTACACTCAAGGGTTGCAAATAAGGAGCAGGAGGTGCAATAATTACCTGCACACCGGCAGGAATCATGGCCTTTTTTTCAATCAGCGCATGGACCAGGGCTTGAGCCTCAGGCCATGACTTGTTCATCTTCCAGTTGCCGGCAACAATTTTTTTACGCATCGTAGATTTCGGTTTGGGTCGGCGAAAGTACGATGGAAAAAGGAAAGGAAAGTACCTTACCAACTAACGATAAACCCAAAGGTGGGGATAAACGCCCCTTGCGCATTGGCGATACTCTTGAGCGAATAACGCTGCAATTCTATCGGGGCTTCCGGGTTTTCGATGATGCCTGCACCCGTTGGATTTCCGTCATCATCGTTGGTGCGCTCCAGAATGAGCGCTTGCTGACTGTCGGCATCGGCAGTAACATTTTCCAAATCGATGTAAACGTTTAACGTCCATCCCGTGAAATTGTAAATACGGTCTACCCTCAGATTCAGAATGCTCGTTGATTTACCGCGGAACTCATTCAGACGGTCGAAATCACGCACTCCGGCATTGTTGATGTCCCACACCAAGCGCTGCGCGGAAAGTTCTTCATTGAAGGGGGTGTAGGGAATAGCTGACTGATACCGCCAGTTGAGACCTGCCTCCCACTGTGTTCCGAAACGCTTACCCAGCGTGAAGCTTACCACATGGCGCGCATCCCAGGCTGAGGCCACGTATTCATTGTACTTATCAAGATACTCGCTCCAGGATAAGGTGTACGAAACCATACCGTAAAAACCTTTGTAGAGGCGTTGCTGATAGAGAAACTCCACTCCATAGGCTCTGCCTTTGCTATCGAAACTGACCGGATAATTACCAAACACACCGAAGTCTGCCGGCACGTGCGCAATGCTTATGCTGTCGCGCAACGACAGCAGGTAATTCGGATAACGCTTATAGAAGCCTTCAACGCTCAAGCGACTTGAAATGGGCGAATCCCATTTAACTCCTGCTGTGTAATGAATGGACTCAACAAACTGTGTCCGCTCCTGATTATCGAGAACGCCTGAATTTCGATAGCTCAGCGTCATCATCGAAGGCAATTGGAAATAATTCGCTATACCTGTTTGCAGGCTGAACCCTTTGAACAGCGCAAACGACAGATTGGCTCGACCGGAAAGGTTTTCCCAGGGTTTCTTCAAGGCGGAATTGTAATTACTGCCATCTGCGCGACCACCAAGGGTAGCCGTAATTTTATCATTGAACCAACCCTTACTGAGCTGCGTAAAGGCAGCATAGCTCTGGAATCCGACCGGAGAGAAATAACGCACTTCAATGGGGCCGTATTCATTGAAAATACGGGTGAAGACATCAAACTCACCATGCACGTCCTCCATTGAAATTCCGCTATTCCACTTGAAATGCTCAGCGGTATGTGTGTATTCAGCTCGAACGCGGTGCGACCATTCGCGTGAATTGTACCTGAGCAACAGACCCGCCGCGTTAGTAGCATCGTTATTATAATATTTCTCTGCGCTGTTTTTGAGTTCACTGCGGCTGCCGGTAATCATGAAAAAACCGTTTCTTCGGTATGATTTGTAGACGGCACCGGCCGTGTAATTGGATTGATCACTAAAGGGCAGATTCTCGAGCAGGTAGCGTTGAATCTCATTATTCCCAACTTCATTATTCAGTTTAAAATCATCAATGGCACCAATGCCCAATAACGTAATGGTATTGCGCGGATTCAGCTTGATACGGACTTTCAAAGTGGCATCGTTGTATACCGGTGAGAAAGCGAAGTTGAGCATTTTCAAAATGTACTGTCGGTAAGATCGACGCACTGTTGCCAGGTAGTTGACGCGCTTGCCAATAGGACCATCCATGGCAATTCCCATATCGGTTCCTCCCAGGCGCGCGGTGACATGCAGGCTGTCGTTGTTGCCCTCCTTCAATTGAAAATTGAAGACTGAACTCAGTGCATTCCCACGGTTCGCCGGAAACTGCGCACTCATATACTCCACTTCACGCAGTTGATTGGCGTTGATGATGGAATATGCTCCGCCGCTTGCGCCTTGCGTAACCAGGTGATTGATGACCGGGATTTCAACATCATCCAGGTAAAAGCGATTCTCGTTGGGAGCGCCTCCGCGGATAATCAGGTCGTTTCGAAATGCAGACGTAGCGGTCACGCCGGGCAGGGTGCGTATGACCTTCGACACGTCGTTGTCGCTACCGGGATTACGTTGAATCTCATTGGCTCCCAGGCTGCGCATGGAAGAAGGAACATCAATACCCCGCTTGAACGGAGCTGCTTCCACGACGACTTCCTGAAAAGCGCCTGAACCGGGAAACATATCCAATGTCAGGCGTACCGTATCCGTCGGCATGATAAATACTTCCGCCAGCAAAAAAGGCTCGTATCCCAGCAAGGTCGCCTTCAAACTGTAGGAACCCTGTGCTGCTGTCATACGAAACGCCCCATCCTGGGCTGAAGCTGCAACGGCGAGGCCTTCCTCCAAGACTACCTGAACAAATTCTAGTGGCTCTTTGGTGTTGGCGTCACGACAAACCCCGGTCACCACGCCGGTTGTTTGGGCGAAGGTGAAACCGGCAGATATAAGCAGGGTTACAAAAAGAAAAACACGCATCAATAGTCCAGTTTGATTTCGACTGTTGATGAAGATCCATTATGATTAAATGCGCACTCCTTGAACGACGGAGGGCCAAACATGCTCAAGGCATTATTCGAAACACCAATACCTTCTTCGGGTATACCGAACATATTTGTATCGAGTGTATTGTTTTTGTTTTCATCGTGCATCACGGTAATGGCGTACGTCCCGGCGGGAAGATCTGCAAACGTGTACATTACCGTTGTGCCTGATACGGGAATCATGGCCTGCTTCAACGCTTTGGTATGTTCGGATGGAAACCCTGTGGCCGCATTGAAAATCAGCAAGGCCAATTGTCCCTTGTTTCCCTCAATACCTGTGATTTTGACTTGTACGCCACCGGCAGGCGGCAGGCGAAAGCTGCTGAGCAATAATGCGCTAATGATGGCAAGAAAGCTGGTTGTTTTCATAATTCAATTCCGATGTAAAAAAGTACCGTGGTAACCAAAAAGAATGGTGTGTGGCAATGATGCTTTGGCCATCTCTTCGAACGTTAATGCGTTTAAAACAAGCAAATAGGACTGTTTGTTCTGCGTATCCAAAACCACCGAAAGTAAAACGCCATCATCCTCCGTTCGGGCATCCGGATTAGCCACAAAAACCGGTTCGCCCGGATAGTGGTTCGGTTTATACCAATGCTTCGCCGATGCCGATTCTATATCAATCTTGACGATTTGATTGTAAAATTCGGTGGGATTTGCCTCGTTCACACCGCAACCGTATACAAAACGATAGGAACCATGGCGATGCGCAAAGGCGTGGTGTATGACAGGCAGTTCAAGACAGACGTCGGCAAGCTCCCTGCGCTCAATGCACGTGCGTTTTTCAAGATTCAAGGTAAAACGCCACATGGATCCCTTTGGGAGCGGATTGTCCGACTGAACGAGACGCTCTTTATAATATTCGCTGATGATATCAGCGTTTTCGTAGGCACATAAATCAACCTCCAACAAACCGTCCTTTTCCTTGGCAAACACATGGTGAAAGCTAAAGAATGCAGGGACTTTGATGGTCGAAACGCGTTTACCGGTTTTGCGATCGATTATTATAAAGCGACTTCCCATGCGCGGCTTCCAATCGAAATTTTCGATGAATGGTTTCGCTCTAAAAAGCAGCATGATGGATTGCACCACCAGGGGATATTCTGCGATGATGAAGTAGTTTTCACTCATCCCGAAGCTATGCATGTAGCCGGGCAGTTGCACCGGCACGGAAGCGAGCTCCTTTGCGTCGCCGCTGATTTCGTAAATCTTATAGAAGTTGATCGGACCGTACTGAACAACCAGGTTATAGGCACCATGTTCATCCACCAGCGGATGCGCAGTGGTCATGCGATTACCTCCATACTTGCCGTAATCGTAAACGCCGACTGTTTTGAGGGTTTCGGGATCGATCTGAATCTGCATCAACGGCTCACCCCAGGCGAAGGTCTTCTCTCCTATTTGGCCCACATTGACCTTGGCACTGTCTGTAATTTTGGGGTCCGGATTGAAGATGGTTTGCAACTGTTGAAACAGTGTGCGGCACGGATCTGTTGCAAAGTCGGAATAGGTAATGCGACCTTCCTTTTGTGTTGCTCTGAAGGCCGCACAATCAATGAATCGGCTTCGATATGCCACCTTACCGTTTGCGATATGAAAGCGATGCAGCATGGCCAAACCATCGAACCAATGCCTCATCGGTTTATCCACCATCACTTGGCCTGGTCCATTGCGGATGAGTTCTCCTTGGAGCCAATCGGGAATTACGCCCACCACTTCCAGAAGTTCGATGTCGCATTCCTTGCTATTCTGCAAGAAACCACCTTCCATGTACGCCGGAGTTATATGCGTGCTGACGGGCATAACTTGTTATAATACAGCAGCTGCTCTAGCGGTAGATTTTGCGTTTTGACCTAATGTCGGGGTCTCCATGCGCGTCCAGGTTTTTGCGGCTTCCGGATCGATAAGTTCTGCCGCGATTTTACCACTGGCAATAACCGCGGGAACTCCTGCACCCGGGTGTGTACCTGCCCCGGCAAAATAAAGATCCTCAAAGAAGGACGATTTATTATGCGGACGCATCCATCCTGATTGCGTGAGTGACGGTTTTACGGAGAATGCAGCGCCCTTGTGGCTATTCAACGTTTGGTTGAAGTGAACCGGGTCGATGGAATGCAT
>CANHYZ010000013.1 GCA_947464885.1 Flavobacteriales bacterium | reverse complement strand
TGATCCATAGAAAGACAACTCGCGAGAACAGGCGCGAATGACGGCGCTTGTAAAGGCAGATCCCATCCGGCGCCCGCGGCAGTCAGATTTCGCCAGGGTGTTCGGTCGCTGATGATCACAGGCTTCCCGTATTGCAAGGCTTCAGCGATGGCATGACCGAAATTTTCTCCGAGGGTGGGCAGGTAAAAGAAGTGAGCTTCCCTTAGTGCCTCCGCAATGTTTTCCGGAGAAATTTCACCCGGAAATCGGATGTCCGCTCCGGGAATGTTAGCCGCAACCTCTTTGCAGCGCTTCAAGTATTCAGTGTTTTGTTGCGTACCGAAAAAGGTGCAACGGATGCTGCCTTGGAGTTGCGCATGCTTCAGAAATTCAAGCGCTTCGAGTATTCCTTTTTCCGGACTGATGCGAGCAATGCTCACAAGCACTAACCGACCTTGCTCTTTGTGCGCAGGCGAAAGCGGCTCACTAATAACCGTTGCCAGGTTTGGTGTAATGCGTATCTGTGCATTGCGGCCATAATGCGCTCGGATTTCTTTCGCCTCCTCTTCGTTGGTGGCATGCCAGCGGATGCCCGAAAACCAGCCAAGAAATCGGGAAACGAACAGAAAGATTTTCTTCTTACGCGACTTAATGGATAATGCCGCGGGCTTGAGCATCCCGCGTGGAGCTAGGATAATCCTATGCTGCAATCCCAGACGCGTGGCGATGCGCAGCGGCAGCAACGTAAACTTCGGTGAAAAGAGCGAGTTGAGGTAAATGAAATCATAGGATGATTCCGTCAACAGTGTTCGAATAATTGTGGCATCAATGGATGTTTCGGTGAGGTAGAAAACATGCACGTGCTCATCGTGTTTGATCCACTGATGAGGTGTGATGCCGGCATAGGGATCTTCGCTGTCGTGATCGGTATTGCGCGTTACAATGTAAAAGTCGTGCTGCAGCGTCGTGGTGAGATTCACCAGCGACCGAATGGGTCCACCGGCCTTGAATCCCGGAAGAAACCAATCCGTAAAGACCAGTATTTTTTTTCTAGTGTATGTCATGCTCCTTCACCCAATGGCCCAGCACTACCAGCGGCCAAATGCGCGACCAAGTGATGTGCTTGTCGTTATTCATGAAGCGTTTCCAAAGGGTCATAACCTCTGCGTGATTCAGGGCCTGAACTGCTTCAAGGGCCTGTAGTTGTGATTCGCAAAAGCTGTTTAATTCATTGCGCATCCAGAGCGCCCAAGGGAAGGTAAAGCCCATCTTCGGGCGATCGATAATCTCGCGGGGAATCAAATCACCCACAGAGGCAGTTAAGAGTTCTTTGGGCGTATGCGGGTATTTGAAAGTATCGGAAACACCCAGCACGTATTCCACCAAACGATGATCGAGAAAGGGAACGCGAATTTCCAGTGCATGCGCCATGCTCATTTGATCGGCATCGCGCAGTAGCGTGTTCTGCATGTAGGTTTCCATTTCCATCACACTTACTTTCGACAGCAGCGGAAGATCCGAATTGAATACGGTTGAAGACAATATCCGCATGGGGTTTTCAGTAATGCTCGTTGAATTGGTCAACCGCTGAATATCATCCTCAAAAAGTATCTGGCGGGTGAGTGGATATAGGTGTTCTGGGTCGAGTCTGTCGCTGCCCAACGCCAGTGCCAACTTATCGGTAGCCACCGATGGTTTGATACTGCGCAACAAGGCACCTGCACTTTTGCGCAGCACTTTGGGGGTCAGATTGAGCCATGCTTTTTGCTCCAGTGCCATCATGCGTTTGAACACATCGTATCCGGCGAAAACCTCATCGCCACCGAGTCCGCTAAGTGCCATTTTTACACCGGCCTCGCGGGTAACTTTCGAAACCACATAGGTGTTTGCACCGTCACCGCTCGGGTGGTCCATAGCGTTGAGCGCATCGGGAATGAGTTCCAGAAAATCATTGGCGCGCAGACGAATCGGAGTATGATCTGTCTTGAATTTTTGAGCGATTAATTCGGAGTATGGGCTCTCGTCAAATTCCTTTTCATGAAACGTAATGGAAAAGGTCTTTGCGCGATGTTCCGAAATACGGCTCATCAGGCCGACAACAATGCTGGAGTCTATACCACCGGAGAGAAAGGCTCCGAAAGGCACGTCAGCGCGCATGCGCAGCTCCACACTTGAGGTCAGAAGGTCTTCAATATGTTGAAGTACTTCACTGCGCGAAACGCCTGGTGAGATGTGCGCTCTATGCGATGTTGCGTCCCAATAGCGCTGGATGGTGAATCCATCAACACTGACGAGCATGAAGTGTCCGGGCATGAGCATTCGAACACCCTCGATGATGCTGCCCGGCGCATGCACCGTTTGATAGCGCAGATAGTCACACAGTTCATTCAGTCCGATTTTCTTTTCGATTAAACCGGTGGAAAGAAGCGCTCTGATTTCGGAGGCGAAGACAAGTCCATCCGACGTTTGCGCGTAATAGAGTGGTTTCACCCCAAGCCGATCGCGGGCAATCATCAGTTGGTTGCTGTCGCGGTCGTAGAGTGCGAATGCGAACATGCCAAAGAAATGGCTCACGCAATCTGTTCCCCATTTCAAGTATGCCGCAATTATGACTTCCGTATCGGTTTGTGTTTGAAAAGAAAAGCCTGCAGCGAGTTCGTTTTTCAATTCGAGATAATTGTAAATCTCGCCATTGAAAACAACGACCAGTCGATCTTGATCGAAGTGAAACGGTTGATTACCCTGGGCGGAAGTGTCGATGATGGACAATCGGCGATGACCAAGTACACACAGGTCATTCGACCACAATCCTTCGGCATCCGGTCCGCGGTGTGCGATACAGCGGTTCATGACGCGAACACGCTCTTCAGCGAGCGGGCGTTGGTTGAATCTTGCTATGCCGGTAATTCCACACATGATACAGGCGCAAATTACGGCATTATGCCATCAGCGCATGAATGCTTTTGGCCCATGAAGATGGTGTAATGGATTGTGCCAATGATTTACTGCGTTCACCCATAAGCTTGAGCTCGCTATCGGAAGTGATGAGCAGCTTTGTTAAGGCTTCTTTCAGCGAGGCTGTATTTCCGGACCGGAAAGTGTAGCCGTTAAATCCGGCCTGTAAAAACGCTTCTCCGGCACATACGGCATCGGAGAGAATCATGGGATAACCGGCAGCGGCAAACTCATGAACAACCAGTCCCCAGGGTTCATGCAAACTGGGTAGAATGAAAGCGTCACCCTTGGCCATGAATGCCATAAGCTCGTCGGGCTGCATGAAACCGTGGTGATGAATGTGGGTGTCGATGGTCCGGCTTTCATAAAGAGGCCCGGTTCCGACGCAATGCAGCTCCCAAGGCTGTTGAAGCGATTTATTTACCTCAAGAAATGCATCAAAGAGTTGCGGAATGAACTTTACGGGGGCGTAGCGTCCGACGTAAATTAATCGCTTAGGGTTGGCAGTGTTGCGTTGTATTGAGCTGAATTTGGGAACATCGCACGAGTAGGCACCGGCAATAATGCGAGAATCAGCAAAACCCAGCCGGCGAGCGAAGTTTTTCTGCTTCGAACCGGGAACGAAGGCGTAATCAAACTTGGGTTTGATAACCATGCGCCCATACAGCGAGGCGAGTTGTTGTTTTAGCGTGCCTTGCCAAGGATTGTCGAATCCGAGAAGGGCGGGACATTGGCGCGCAGAAAGGGCATGCAGGTAATCCTTATCAAACCAACCACCGGTGAAAATGAGTTTATAGTTACCATCGACTACTTTTTCGCGAAGGCTGTTCCGGTCGAATTCAGCCCGAGATAAAACGGTAATCCTCGGGGAATGCTTGAGCTGAAACGGCGCATCTTTATGCACGGGATAAGCAATAACATCAGCGTGTACGTTATACTCCTCACACAGTTGATCGAGGCATGCCAGAAAGTATCCCGCCAATTCCTTATAAAGAACAAGAATTCTTTTCATCTTCGCTGCAAATTAAAGGCATGCTATGACGATTCAAAAGTATGAAGATTGGATGCGTCCGCAGGTTGTGCGATTATTCGATATGGAATACGCAACGGGTGAATCGGAATTTGATCGCCTGTTTGTACGGTTCTACGAACATCCGTTTCAACAAGAGATGTGTATTCGCATTGTGGCCGTGGATGGTGAGCGTGTGGCGGGTTTTCAGTCGTTTTTTTACTGGCCCGTTAGTGTGCGTGGCCGCCAGGTACGGGCGTATCAAAGCGGCAATTCGCTGGTACATCCTGATTATCGCGGCAAGGGGTTGTTCGGTAAAATGTTGAACTATATCCACGAGCCCGGTAGTGGCTTTAATTGCGAATTGCTCATAGGCTTTCCGGTCGAAGCATCCTACAATTCATTCATGCGCAATGGCTGGCTTAATCCCTTCAATTTGCAGTGGTATGTGAAGCCACTGAATCCGTTGCTTTCCTTTTTTTCGAATCCTGAGAAACAGTTGCAGCGCGCTTGGGGTGAGCGTCAACAGATTGATTTTGCTTGCGATTCTGCCGGAGTTGCTGTAGCACAAATGAAGTCGTTTGATGCCTATCGAATGGGCTACGAAAGTGGAGACTTCTATCGTTTTTCTTTTAGCCAAGGCGACCAGCAGGCCTTTTTTGAAATGAAGGCTCAACGGCGTAAGCGTGTCATACGAGAGTTAATCATCGGTAAAATGTTGTTCACCCATCATGATCACGCATTTATGTCCCAAGCGCTGAAAGCCTTGGTAAGACAAGTCAAAAAGAATGCACATTTCACTATGATGTCCTGTGCGGTGAATGATTTATGCTCGTCGGAACAAGAAGTGTTGAAGGCCCTTGGATTCAGGATAATTGAGCGAAAAATCTATTTTATTGCAAAGGGTCCATTGGCCGATGGTGAGCAGGATTGGTCGTCATGGTGGATGCATCGAAGCGATATCGACACGTGGTAATGAAAAGTAGGATTATAGAACTATTCAAGTCTTTGGCAGGTGCGTTGGAGTACCGCTCGCGGCCGTGGAACTATACACCGGATGAGCTTGTGGTGCTCTGCATGCATTCAACGCCTAAACACATGATGCCTGCGTTTGATACGTTGCTTGACTTCTTGCAACAACATTTTAAGGTGTTGTCGCCTCATCAGCTCGATGCTTATTTCAATGGCGAAATGAATCAGGGTCCCTACGTCTTATTCACTTTCGATGATGGCCTGCGAAACAATTGGCATGTTGCAAATGCTTTGCATGAGCGCGGACATGCCGCTTATTTTTTTATAGTCCCTGATTTTGTTCGGGCCATAGATCAAGAGGCCTATTATCGAAATGCAATTCGGCAGTCCACCAAACCGATCTTCGACCGGCACGCGGAGGATGTGCTGGCCTTGGACGAATCACAACTGATACAACTACTTGCACAAGGTCATGCTATAGGCTCGCATTCGATGAGTCATACCATGCGTTCCACGGATGATGCGTCCAAGACCAAGCGCGAAGTGGAACAGAGTAAGGATGAACTCGCTGCGATGCTGAACTGCGACGTGCGGGCGTTTTGTTCGATTGTCAACACCAATTTTTCGGTAGGAAAGCAGGCGAGAGCGCTCATCGATCATCATTATCGGATGCATTTTACAACGTTTCCGGGGTTGAATGCCGAAACGAAAAATGGCCGAATGATTTACAGGCGTAACATCGAACTTGATTGGTCGCAGGGCATGATTAAATACGCCCTGGGGAAGGCTGATTTGTCACGGTGGAAGGGCGAAATTGAGCGATTTCAGCAGCTCTGATTTCGGCTCTGCGCTCCTTCATGACGCGTTTGTTTTCGACATGTAAGTAATAGAAAAGCCATAAGAACAGGGGAAATCCATTGAGGAAGTAGTGTCCCTGACGCAGGAGGTAAATAATAATAATGATGGACAGGCTGTTGGAGATTACCCAAGTGGCATCATCCATTGCTCCCCCCTTAAAAATCCAGCAACGGAAGAGTAGCAGAACCATAATGCTTAAGCCGTAGATCCCTGTTTCCGACATGAGTCGGAGGAACATGGAATTCGCATCCATCTTATTGAAGTCGATTTGCACAGCTCCTTCAATGTTGGTTAGGGTGTACTTATCGAATGCAGTCGGGTGCGAACCAAGCCCTGTTCCGAAAAGCGGATTACGCTGGAAGTTTTCCCAGGCTACGTGCGAGTTGTTGTAGAGTACAAAGCTACTCCCATGGATGTCGTAGTCGTAGATGTTCTCGGTAGAATAAATTTCAAGTGTTCCATCCCAGCGGTCACGGAATTCATCTACGTTGTCATGGGCGTAATTGAACGAGAGAATCAAAATCGGCAAGAACACGAAGAAGTAACGAAAGAAGCCGAAGTTGATCAGCAAGAGAATCGTAGCGAGGAAGATGGCAAGAATCCCCAAACTGGAAAAGGTTAAAGGGAATACGAGTACGATGACAAGATTTTTAAACTTGTTCAGATACAACGGCTCGCGTCGAGTGACGTTGTAGAGCGATGTAAAAAAAGCAGGTGCCAATACGGCTGCGTAGTAAGCTGGTTCAGATAGGACGGAGTTCATCCGCAGTCCGAATCCCCCGTAGGTTGGACCCCATTTATTGAGGATAAATTTCCAGTTGTAGCCCGGAGTGAATCCTACAGAATAAGAAATAAGTTGAAACACTCCCAGCAGCGTGACGATATAAGCCGATGTCATGTAGTATCCATAGATTTTTCTTACATCGAAATCAAAGCTTTGCACGACATAGTGATAGAACATACATGCAGCAAAGAATCCAATGAAGGTCTTGAAAAACTGCTGTGTCGTATTGAGGTCGATGAAACAATAAAGCAGACCGGAAAAGAAGAGGGGAACGAAAAGGAGAACCGGCCATTTTGGAACACCATACTTCACGAAGAAGAATGGGAAGTAAATGATGAAAATTACGTAGGCAAGGTAGAACTCAAATACACTTTTAGACAGCAGGTAGGAATAACCATAGATACTGGCGAAAATGAGAAATATGGAAATTCGTCTGAACATCTGAACTAGTGTGCTTCTCCACTTCTGATTATCGCGTATTTGTCTTTACGCTGTATAAAAGGTTTCTCTATAAAACGGTAACTCAGTGATGACACGAGTAAGGTAAGTGAGATTGAAACGGTATATATAAGTAGATTTTGCCAGAGGTTAATGTGAAACGGCAAATCAAGAAAATAATCAATCATGTGATATGTAAACGCAATACAAGCCAGGTGATACATGTAGATGCCGTAAGAGATTTTCCCCAGATAATTCAATGTCTTATGCCTGAAGCGAAGAAATGAGTCGGGATTACAGCCAACATTCATAATGATGATCAGGCAAGGAACGCTCAGGAGTAGATAGAGTCCTTTGTAAAGGCTTGCAGGAGTGAACAGGATGACAGCCGGCAGTGCCAGCAGGGCGAGGATTTGCGTGACCCGGTGGTAAATAACCGACAGATAAAATGTTCTGTTTTCAAAAACAAGACAGGCACCAAGTGCGCCAATAGCCATGGACTCGAACTTCAATGAGCCCAAGAAACGCTGAAAAACGTCTATAGTAGTGAATTGTAGGAGATCAGGGTTGATTTTGGGTCCGGTAAAAAAGATATTGATAATGGCGAGCGCACCCGCTTTAAAACAGAGGAGCAACGCAATGAAGAAGAGGATGGTGCGCACATAGTTGCGTGAAAAGTAAATCACGACGGGCCAGAACAGGTAGAATTGCTCCTCAACACCGATGCTCCATAGCTGCCCCAGATTTGGTATCGACTCCATCACATAGGCAAAACCGAAATTTGGAATCATTGTCGCGTAGGTGATAAGACTGAACCAGAAGTTATCTCGTAAAACGCGCTGTTGAGAAGGGATCTCAAACCATGGGATGTGCGGAAACACGAAGAAACCCAGCACTATAAGCAGGAAGTAGATCGGCCAGATGCGCAGAATACGTCGGATGTAAAAGTACTTGATGGCAACAGTATGACTTCGTTCCTTTTCTTGCAAAAGCAAGTAGGTAATCAGAAATCCGCTGAGGACGAAAAAGAAAATCACACCGAAGTAGCCGCCGAAAGTGACGAATGGGCTTAGCCATGATATGGCTTGTACAGGACCTTCTCGGACGATGGATTGCCAGGCATTGCCAAGAATCCAATCTTCGGTTTTTAGCCAGAGTGTACACTCATGATAAAGCAGTTTCTTCACAAGTTCGATGTGGGTCAGCACCACGGCAAGAGCTGCAAAAAAGCGTAAACTGTTCAGTCCCTGAAAGTATGTTCTGCTCGAATCCATTCCTTTGGCGAATATAACCCTAGCGAATCAGGTCTGGAATCTTTTCAATTGTTTGAGCCGCGATTTTGTCCCAGCTGAACAGGCGAATGCGTTGGAGTGAAGCTTCTCTTTTGGCTGATATGTCGCTCAAATCAGACGACAGTATAGTTTCCAGTGTTCGTCGGAGCGAATCGCTGCTTCCGGGCTCAACAAACCAGCCGTTTGATTCGTCTACGACACTTTCTATAGCGCCCACACGTGTGGTGAGAATGGCTAGCCCTCTGGCCATCGCTTCCATAATCACGTTGGGCATTCCTTCTGAATGTGATGGAGCGACGAGAATGTCGCATTGATCGAGGATGCGCATCATCTCCTTGGCACTGTTGATACTTCCGTGGTAATTTACACCGCTGCGTTTAATGCGCTGTGAAGGAGGAATGGGGCCAACGAAATCAAATTGAAAGGCATTCGAATCAAGCTTCATAAGGGCTTCATGAATCTCTTCGATTCCCTTTCTGCGCTCATATCGTCCAACAAAGCAAAATCGAATCGGCGCAATGCTCTTGCGAGCAATCGTTGTGACGCACCACGAAGGATCAATGCCGGTTGGAATATCCAAGATTTTGCCACCCTTCAGGCCAAGTTGAAGAAGGAGCTTTGTTATCCCTCCACCGTAAGAGAATATGTAATCAGCATGGCGATTATTCCACATCACCGGACGTTTGAGCATGAGGTTCTGCAACCACATTTTCACGTTAGCCGGTTTCTGAAACATCTCATAGCCATGAAACTTTACGCTGATTGGCGGCAAAGCCATTCCTTTTTTCTTCTGCTCGATGAAATACCAGGCGGTAAATCCTTTCGAGTAGATAAAGTCGAAGGTGGTCAGTCGATCCTTGATTTTCTCAAAAATGAGTTTGGAATACACATATGACTCGTTGAGGTAATGGCCCGGGATCTTTCCCAGTTGTGGAAAGCGCAAGCTGATAATCTCGAGGTGTTGCATGGCTACTTCCCCGAATGCCTCGAAAATCTCTACCGAGCTGGGCAGGGGATGATTTCCATAAACGCAATGAACCAAGGTCACATCATGCCCTGATGCGGCCATATGCTTGGCCAATTGCTGACTGTGCTTTTGCATTCCCCCAATGGCAAAGGGCATAATACCATCGGTGAGCAGAAGAATCTTCATCGCGCAAAAGTCAGGATTTGATCAGCAATTACATCCCAGGTGTAATGGGATTTGACACGTTGATGGAACGATTGCGCATAGCGTTCACGGATTTCGGGTTGCTCTGCCAGTAGTTTGATTGCCTTGGACAAACTGTGCTGGTCGGGATCCACCAGAATGCCGTCGACATCACCCGTCATCACATCTTCAACACCCGGATATTTCGGGGCGATAATGGCCAAGCGTTTCGACCCGTATTCGAAGAGTTTGATAGGCGAGCTATACCAGTTACAGTTGGCTAGAACAGCGATATGAGTGACGGTCAGATATTCCCTCACTTTTGCGCTAGGTGCCTTACCGGTGAAGGTGACTTCATGGGCAATGCCCAATTTGACGGTGAGCGATTTGAGGTCTTCCAGGATCTCGCCGTCGCCCATAATGAGCAGTTTCAGTCGATCGCCGAACTGCTTGCGCACATCATGGTAGGCATGAATCAAAATGTCGACTCCGTGATACGGAAAGATGGAACCGACAAATGTGACAAGAATGTCGTCCTCGGCAAGCGCCAGTTCTTTGCGAGCTTGGTTCATCACCTCGGCTGTTGAATGCTCAGTAAATTCTTTGCGAACGGCGTTGGGAGTTACCGTTATTTTTCCGTCTGTAAAAGGATATTTTTGGATGAAGAATTCTTTCAAGCTGCTGGCAACAACAAAACCTTGGTCTATTGCTTCCATTTGTTTGCGCTCATTTCGCTCTGCCAACGGTGCGAAAAGGCTTTTATAACTCATCAGCGGCTTCTCGATGGTGTAGGGTGAGTTAATCTCAACGAGATACCTAACGTTGTTTCTTTTGGCCACGCGATAGCCACACCCCATCAAATAATAAACACGCTCATAGATGAAATCAGGTTTGTGCAGGTCAATTAGCTGCTGCAAATCACGATCGAATTGGCGATCAATCCATAGGAGTTGAATGTCGCGTAATGATTCCCAAATGATTTTAGGCAACAACGACTTAATAACCTTTTTCAGAACCACTCCTGACTTCGCTTTTCTCACAATAGGTTGGTCCGCTAATCGCTTGTTGGGTGATGCCCAAATGACCTCATGACCCTTTTGCTGAAATCCATGCATCACTTCACGGATGTGCACACCCGGACCGCTGATATCGTGCATGCTAACATGCGGATGGGGACTAAGATAAATAATTTTCATGTGAATAGCTGGCTGAGTTGCTTGGAAGCGGCAGTTAAACTAAAGGCGCTAATATCGCCTGAGGGTTCAAAGGTAAAGGCGTTCTCTTGAAGCTTTTCGAACCAGGGATAGGAGTTGCCTGATTTCCAAATGTAGCCCATTTCCTTTTTTACAACGAAGTCGGCTACAATTCCTCCTTGTGAGGCAACGATGTATGGTTTTCGCAACGGCATGTAGTCAAAGAATTTGGTTGTGAATTCGTGACTTTTATGTTTCGGTAAAAAGATGAGCAGAGCATCTGCTGTGTAAGCGATATTGTAAAAAGATTTTCCTGCTGATTGAAATATCTTTATGCCTTCAACATTTCGAATAATCTCAGGTATGCGCGCATCAGTGTATATATGTAATTCTATTGCCGGAATCGATTGACGATTATCTCTGAAAAATGAAACGACATCCATAAGTTCCTGCTCCATATCTTGATAGAAATCGCCACCATAAACAATGGTGAAATTTTTATTTTGTGAAACCGACTTAGGTGTTTTCAGTATTTGAATGAAATCGTCTTCATCATAAAAATGACGGAGCGTTACGAATTGACCCGGTTGTATATTGTTCGATTGAGCAAACGTTTTCAGCTCCTCCAAAATCTCAGGGTAAGGAGATAGAATAACAGTTGCTGACTCCAAAACACACTTTTGCTTATGGGATTCGAAAGCTCTTCGGTCTTCGTTAAGTTGAGTCATCCCGTAGTTTTTTGCATTGAGCCACGGGTCTCGGAAATCCACTACATAAGGAAGATTAAAATGTGATCGGTTCCATTGGCCGACTTCATAGAGCATGTGCCAGGGAGCTCCTGTGGCGACGATACGGCGGATTGGGAATTCCGTACACAGCTTTTCGCATGCGGCAGTAAGATACTTTCCCCACTCGGCCGACAAGTCATAGATAGTGCCCTTCACACTTCGTTTTAAGCGCCAGATGGCAAATCGATAGCTAAGCTTATCCCACAGGGAATTTCCGGTATGGGAAATAACCGTCGGGTAGGTTCTTGGTATGGTTGTAACCCTTATGTTAGGATGCTCCACATCACTAATCCAGGGTGAGGTCTTATTGCCCGGAATTGCTTCAGCTTTGATAACATGCACAGTGTATCCCAGCTTGGCAAGTCCTTTGGCCAACTTTCCCCAGCGCCTTCCACCAATGCCTTGATTGGGAGGGAAGTCGTAATTGATTAACAGGATGTGCTCACTCATGGTTGCTGATTGGAGTGGGAAAGTGATGATGAAGATAGTTGTTCAACCCATGTTGCTCAAAAAACCGCGACGTGTCAGTAGTTGAGGCGTTCAATATCAAAGCCGAAAGCTGGTCATACGTTTCAAAACAAACGTTGTTCAGCGGGCTTCCTTCCATGGGAAAGTCATGTTCATCTATACGTTTGATTAGTGTTTTGAATCCGCAATACAAACGCTCGAAGATAATCGTGCTGTAGCATGTAATGGCTGTATCCACTTCCTGAAAGCGCAGCGTCGTGCCTTTGGTGGCGGGGGCTATCGTAACATGTTTACTGCCCGTCATTTCTATATAATATGCATGTAATTGTTCCAAGCTACAACTCTTGCGCTCTTTCGGATGAGGGTATATCGTCAAAAGAAAGTTAGGATGCTCCAAAAGAAAATTGCCTAAAAAACGCAGCACGTCTTCCTCGGCCTGCACGAGCGAAGAGGTCTCTTTTACCAATCCGTTTTTTTTACGAATCCATTCACCATGCGAATAGAAACCCAAGGTCGTTGGGTTCGTTGTAATCGCTGCTTTTGCATAAAGATCGTAGTAGGTATGTGCCCTCTCAGGAGGCCAGGAGATGTAGTTGCCCACATGATATCGCTGCTTCAAACGCTTAAGCTCTTCAAAGTGATAACCGCCTGATAGGACAAGGGTATCGCACAGCATGATTTTATTGTGGGTGGAAAGCGGGCCCGATGAAGGAATTTTCGTGGTATGCACTCCGAGTTCTCGTGTGCAGAGGTACATGAAATTGCTGTCGACTTCAAACGGAACAAAGTCATAGATGCTTTTGAGGTTGTATCGCTCTAACCACTTCAACAGAACACTGATTTCAAGCACTTCGATAATGGTCAGTGCCATGTTGCTCTTGTGCTTGCTGCCAAGGGTGCGAAGCGATTGCTTGAGCGCGAAAAAAAACCAGGTAATCCATTCTACCCATGAAAATTCGCCCCGAAAAGAGATGCGATCTTTGATGATGTAGGTAAGATTTTTCTTTCCCGACATCGAACGGATGTAATGCTGCGCGTTTACATGGTCACAGGAAGACGAACTAACAATAATGCCCTCGGAGAATTCGTCCAACGAAGGATTGACCGAAGATTTCAAGCATCGGGTTATGGCGGCTTTCATAACCGAGAACCCAATTAATGGCCTTAGATCGGAAGCAGCGGGCAAGCGAAAAGTAGAAAACGCAAACAGGTTTTCACTGGCAAGATGCTCCTTTGTTTGCCGGTCGTTCGGCTGAACCTTCAGTCCGTGATAGAGTCGTTCATGAAGGTCAATGACCGCTTTCAGCTGCGATTTCATGGTGCTGCTTCGTCAACATCGCCCAAGGTTGGTGCTGCGACAATTATTTGTCGTAACCCAGTACTTTGCGAATACGCTCGAATTCGAATGCTGTGTTTTTGATTTCCATCAAATCATTCATGTCCATGCTGCCGAGGTGAGCTTTCTCTGTCTCGTATTGGAATGACTTTCTCAGGGTAAAGTGCTTCTCAAGATACTTGGCACCGTGCGCTGCAGCAAACAAAGCGCCGGCATTCCCTAAGGTGTGGTCGCTGATACCGTGAAAGATGGAATTGTCAAAGTTGGGCATCGAGAATTCATCCACACGTGTCGGATATTTCACAACACAATAGAGATAAATCGCGTGTGCGTGCTTTTCGATTTCATCGGGATTGCTATCGGATGGAATGCTAACAAACGTAGGCTTATTGTGACTCATGATGGCTGCTGTAAGCTCCGGAAATTCCTTGTGCATGCGCGCAGCTACCTTGAGGTAGGGAAGGTCTAATTCGAGGCACCAATCCAGGCGGTCCATCGTGAATGGAGTAGCAAAAAGGGGAATACCAATGGTTCCTGCATAATCTCTCAATCGCTTGAGGCCGTCTTTGCTCAATTCGAGATAAGCGCGCTCAGCACCGAATTGAGTGCCGGTGTATAGTTGAACTTTAATGGCATCGGCTCCGGCCATTTTGCTTTGGAGAATCATTTGTTCTGCAACAGCAAGGCTACCGCCGTGTTGAGGGAAAATTTCGGAAATAACAAACATCGTGATTGTGGTTAATTGAAGTCGGCCAAAAGTAATCCATTTTAAGGGATTTGGCCGAATGTCAAAAGCACACCTTTCGCAATCAGCCGAAACGCTATCTTTGCGCCGCAATCTGAACCTTATTCACCATGTCGAACGATATCAAGATTAAAACGCTGGCTTCTGAGAAAGAACTTACAGGTCGGGCTCGAGCAGCAGCTGCGATGCGCAATTGTCCCATTCCCGACAATGAGATTCTGGCCAATGCCGGGTTGTTTTTGAAACGCCAGGAGCTCACCAAGCATCTGTTCTTTGCAGAGTTGTATCAAAAGCATGTTTTGCCGGTGCACGGTGTGATGATGGAGTTTGGTGTGCGTTGGGGACAGAATCTGGTTACACTGAGCAACCTGCGCGGATTGCTGGAACCATTCAACCATAATCGTAAGCTTATCGGATTTGATACGTTTGAAGGTTTCCCGGTCCTTTCCGGTAAGGACGGCGGTCATGAAATCATCGCCAGCGGCTCGCTCTCGGTGACCTCCGGTTATGAAAACTACCTGCAGGATCTGCTCGATTTTCATGAGGGAGAGAGCCCGCTTAATCACATCAAGAAAACATCACTCCGTAAGGGAAATGCAATCGTTGAACTGGAGCGTTATCTCAACGAACATCCGGAAACCATCATTGCGTTTGCGTGGTTTGACATGACGTTGTATGAGCCAACCTATAAATGCCTTGAGCTCATTAAGCCATACATCACAAAGGGAACAGTGATTGGCTTCGACGAGCTGAACGACAAGGAATTCCCCGGCGAAACTGTAGCCGTGCGTGAAGCACTTGGCTTGAGCAACGTTCGCATTGAGCGCAACAAATTCAGCGGTGCTCAGTCATACGTAATTGTAGAATAGCATTTCCTCACGAAATCGCCTGGAGATCGTCTAGCGTGTGAACGTCAATGTTCGGCGCTATAACGAAGCCGCAGTGCGCACTCAGGAATTCGTTGAACAGCGCGTGATAACGGACCAGTCGAAATGCTGCATTTTGAACGCCGTTTTCGTCGGCGCTCATCACTTCCCAAAGGTTGTTTTTCACCATAAAAGCATGCGCGTTCGTAAGCTGAGCCGCTGAGATTTGAGGCGAATTAGCCTGAGCGATGACGACAATATCATCACGATCTAAGTGGCCAATTTTTTCGTCTTGAACCGCTTGTCGTATCGCGACAATTTTCGGTGTTTTGTCATCGGCGAGTGCTGCCGGTCGCAGCAGCGTTTGCGCACCGTGTGTTGAGGAAACATGAAGTATTTCCTCGTCGTCGCTGCTTACGAAAATGCTGTCAATGAACGGACACTCTTTGCATGCATCGATGGTATACGCAATCAGGGGTTTGCCATTGAAAGGATAGATGTTCTTTTTGGGAAGACGCTTGGATCCGCCTCTGGCCGGGATAATCACAATGGTTCTCATAAGTGATTTAGCATATCGTTTTTGATGATTTCCGCACCGTTTGTGGCAATCTCATGCTCATTCATCATGTGCTTAATCATCTTGTATTCATGTTTCAAAAATGCCGGCAGGTAAAGACCAAGGCCCGACTCAAACGTGTGCATCGAGATGAACGATCCAAGGTGTTGTTTTTTCAGCAAAACGATGTTTTCATTCATTTCAGGATTCATGGCCTCGCCTAGCAAAAGCATCGGAGTGCGTAAGCCAATGCACTCAGAGATGGTGTTGAATCCTGCTCTTCCGATTACGAGATTCATATCGGCTACGTAATCAACCATAAGCGCGTTTTGCGGAATAAAGCGCACGTTCGCCTGATCAGTTTCAAACTTATCGGAAACGAAAAAAAGGTAGTCGTCCAAATGAGCGACACTCAGCAATGCTTTTCGAATGCTGTCAGTGAGAATGCCTGCGCCGCTGTCCATAATCAACACTTTGAACTTCGTTGATTCGCCCACTTCCTTGTGGTCGATTTTTCCATGAAGAATGAGCGGAACTTCAAGTGCCTTCCCGCGGTAGTGATGAATGATTTCCTCCGGAGTAAAGGG
>CANHYZ010000012.1 GCA_947464885.1 Flavobacteriales bacterium | reverse complement strand
TGAGGCAGAACATCCATTGGCATCCAAAGCGGTCACCACATAATCACCTGCAGTTAATTCCGTCGTTGAGGGATTTCCCATCAGCGAATAGCCCGGTGTGCCTCCGCTGTAATCAATACGTATACTTCCATCAGCTGATTCGGCGCAAGTGCAGTCTAAGATTTGTCCGGAAATAGTGAAAACTTCAGGCTCCTCAATTTCGAATGAAAGCGTGTCTCTGCATCCGTTGGTATTGACCACCTCACACGTGTAGCTGCCCGCAGACAAAGCCGTATACAATCCTTCCTGTGTGCTCTCGCCATCGAGGATGAACCACAAATCAGCATCATCAGCGATCAATTGAACGCTTCCGTCGGTTAGTCCCTGACACGATACATGCTCCACTTCGACTTGCACAGGAGCCACAGGCTCATAAAGGGATACCATCATCGTATCCGAGACGAATCGGTTACCCCATGAGTCGGTCACTTCAACCGTAATAGTCTGCGATTGCGTATATGAAACCGAAGACATTTCAGATCCCGTTGACCACGCATAGGTTTCCCAATCATTGGTATCAAGGATGGTCGAATCTCCGGCACAATGCCCCCAACCGTTTACTGCAAAAACCTCAATACGCCGCGATGTTCCCTCAACGAGGTAAAGCTGCTGGTCGACAGGAATGTTGTACCAGCGATCCACAATCCCCGAAGGCCAGCTCACTATTAGCGAGTCAATGAGCAATCGCGAACCCCATCCAAAGAATTCGCTGAAACTGTTTTGACCGAGGTACCCTTCACCACAATACGTATAACGCGACTGATGCAATGAATCAGCATAGGCGTCAATCCAGGAGGATACGCCTTCGCTATTAGAAACCGTTCCTTCCAAACTCACCCTCAGTCCATGGTTTTCGTTCGCTATGCCCGTCCAAAAAGAAGAAAAACTCGGATCGGTTTTACTCACAACCATGTCTGCGAGTCCGTCGTGATTAAAATCGCCTACGGCACTGCCACGGCTCCAGCCCTTGTCATTGATGATTCCAACCGATTGTGTCGCATCTTGAAAAACGACTTGCTCATTCATGAAAGCAAAACTCTCACCCTCCAGATCTCCAATCGGAGTAGAACAAACATGCAAATCTTGCCAGCCGTCGCGGTTTAAGTCTAAAAACTGAGCAGACCAGCAAAAGTGATTGACCGTCGTGCCCATAAAATCCGCAACATCGGTAAAGGTGCCATCACCATTGTTTCGCTTATGATAATTTCCTTGGGGGCCATTGGTAATATAGATATCTAAATCGCCGTCATTGTCATAGTCATCCGCTGTGGCTGTCATGCTCCATATGTAGTCATCGAGATTGGCACTTTGCCCCATCTCGGTAAACGTGCCGTCACCATTATTATGGTAGAAATAATTGGGTACCTCATAGCGATCATTGAGCACCAATAAATCAGGGAATAAGTCTCGATTGTAATCCATCCACAAGGCCATGAACGTATAATTGGTCATCGAAGGGAAACCGGCATCTGCTGTGACATCCGTGAATTGGAGGTTGCCTTCATTGCGATATAAGCGATTATCAGCATCCATATACCCCATGTATGCCGCATCGTAATTACACACGAACACATCCAGGTCGCCATCCCGATCATAATCTCCCCAGCTGTGGCCATAACCGACAATTAACTCATCCGACAGACCACTGATAGCGCCTAGCGGCAGAAGCTCAACCTCCCCTATTTGTTCGAAAATCATGAACGGCATATTAAATCCTGACATGGAGAGATCACGATCGCCGTCATTATCGATATCCAACCAACACAATTGCTTGATCTCTCCTGAAAGTGGAAATGGGATTTGAATGGGTTGAAGCAACGAATCTCCTCCGACTAAAAACAATGGCCTGTCACCGTTTCGTGCCAACGTCACATCATCCCTTCCATCACCGGTAAAATCAGCCATCGAAACACCTCCTCCCCATATTCCTCCGGCATAACTATGGCTGTAGACGCCGTCGATGTATACCTCTTGAAGAAGTTGTGCGCTAGAAGACATGCTGATGAGCACAATCAACACGGATAGAATACGGTGACCTGCGAATAACTGCACGGAGTCGTTGTGTTTTGAAGAGGTTTGTGACGAATGTAAGGCAGTACATTGGCACACCTTCATGTAAAAAGCAAACAAAGGCCAACGCAAACAAAAATGGCCAACACTGCTGTTGGCCATTTTTAATGAGATTGAATGCGTATCGGACCTTATCGAACGACTTCCAGTCGGCGTTCAATCACCGCGTTTGGAGTGAAGATGCGTACCACATAGATTCCCGATGCCCAGCGTGAAACATCGAGTTTAGCTGTGCGCTGAACCGATTCAATGTGCTTGCCTACTACGTCATATACTTCCAGACGCTCAGCGCTTTGACCATTGAGCAACACCTGAACCTCAGCGTTAGCAGGGTTTGGCCAGAGTTGAACATGATCGAGGCTTAATTCTGAAATGAATGTAATGGTCAAGTTCAAAATCAAAACACTATCGCAACCTTGCGCAGTCAGATAAGTCACAGCGTACTGCCCCGACTCAGTGTAGGTTGTTCCTTCCCAGTCGTAACTGTTTCCGATGGTAACTTCCGTAACCGTTTCTGAATCAAATCCGCATGAACCGTCGTCGAATGTCGCCAATGGATTGAAGTTACACGCATCACCGTTGGTACAGCCCGTTATTTCATAGAGGTCACACTGACCGTTGTTATTTTCATCGAGGTATTCACAAGATCCTTCCAGCAAACAACCTGCAGTCGCATCGTAGTTACATGCGGCCAAATCATTGCAACCGGGGAACGTACAAGTGTTGTTATCGGTAGTTGCCTCAGGATTGAAGTTACAAGCGGTTGGATAGGTACAACCCAGGATCTGATAGATACAGGTTCCATCATCTTCATTGGCCTGAGGATCGTAATTAATCGCAAACGGATCGTCACATCCCAACACGCATGAACCATCAAACTCGGTTGCTTCTGGGTCGTAACTAACAGACTCCGGATTGGTGCATCCCTCAATTTCCAGACAGTCGCACACATCGTCAGCGTCAGCATCGAGGATACATTCACCGGCGCAGTTCAAGCATGTTTCAGAAGGATACGAACAGCTGCCGTCATCTTCTAGCGCGGTGGGATCGAAGTTGCATGCGTTCACATCAAGACATCCGATGTAAATGCAAGAACCATCTTCTTCCAGCGCAAATGGATTGTAGTTGTCGGCAATAGGATCCGTACAACCTTGATTATCGAATGGATCGCAGATACCGTTGTTGTTGCCATCAGCTAAGCACTCACCAAAACAGTCATAAGCAAACTCAGGATACGTGCAGCTGCCTTCGAGCAAGCAACCTGCGAGCGGATCGAAATTACATGCTGCGTTGTCGTTGCAGCCGGGGAATGTACAAGAGCTGTCATCACAGCCGGCAGCAGGATTGAAGTTACACGCTTCAGCATTCGTGCAGCCTGAGGGTATACATGAACCGTCGTCGCAACCTGCGGTCGCATCGTAGTTACATGCGGTCGCATCGTTACAACCGGGGTAAACACAGCTGCCATCATCTTCCAATGCGGTTGGGTCGAAGTTACACGCTGTTGGATCGAGACAGCCGATATAGACACACGTACCGTCATCAATCGTTGCATTCGGATTGTAGTTATCAGCCAATTCATCGGTGCAACCAAAAGAATCGAACTCATCACAAATACCATTCTCGTTAGTATCATTCAAGCAGACTCCGTTGCAGTCATATGCCGTTGCAGCATAGACGCAGCTTCCTGCTTCCAAACAACCTGCCTCTGCATCGAAGTTACAGGCGTTCACATCGTTACAACCGGGATAGATGCAGCTGCCATCTTCCTGGTCTGCATTGGCATCGTAGTTACACGCCTCCACATCCAGACATCCTCCGAAAATACACGAGCCATCATCCGATGTTGCGTTCACGTTAAAGTTAATTGCATCCTGTTCCGTACATCCGAAGATTTCGTATTGATCGCAAATGCCATTGCTGTTTTCATCCTGAAGGCAGATACCATTGCAATCGTAGTAGTTGACTGCATAATCACAGTTGCCATCATAACAGCCCGCCTCCGGATCGAAGTTACAGGCCTCCGGATCGTTGCAACCGGGAGTGGTACAAGAACCGTCTTCGATGTTTGCACTCGGATTGAAGTTGCAGGAGCCCGGAATCGTACAACCGGGGGTTGGGAATTCACAGCTGCCGTCATCGATGACCGCAAGCGCATCATAATTCAATGCGTTTTCATCGGTGCAACCTTGTGGCTCCAATTCATCGCAGATAAAATTATCGTTGGTGTCGTTGAGACAGTTGCCTGCGCAATCGAGGTAGAATTCAACCGGATAGTCGCATAAGCTAAAATCATTACAACCTACGGTTGAATCATAGTTACAAGCCGCTTCGTCTCCGCAACCCGGGAACACACAGCTGGCATCATCCACATTCGCATCTGCATTGAAGTTGCAGGCATCTGCATTGGTGCAACCGAGAATAGGGTAAATACAACTTCCGTCATCGAACAATGCAGCGGGATCGAAATTGAGTGCATCGGGATCCGTGCAACCGGCGTTGTCAAATTCGCATGATCCGTCATCCACGATCGCATTTGGATTATAGTTCGAAGCAACTTCTATGGTGCATCCCGCAACCAACCCAATGCAGGTACAATCTGTGGTTAACTCGTCTTGAACTGTCCCCTCGTTTCCATCATCACAAGGCTCTCCGGGAAAAACACAAGAGGCATCGTCAATATTCGCATCAGCATTGAAGTTACAAGCATCCGTCGCAGTGCAACCGGGAACGCCATACACGCACGAACCGTTGTCTACATTGGCCAGCGGATCGAAATTAACCGCGGTAGGATCCGTGCAACCGAGCACATCAAATTCGCATGAACCGTCATCGATTATGGCCTGTGGATTATAGTTGTTGGCTGCCGCTTCTGTACAACCTGCCAATTGACCTTCACATACGCAATCGGCATTCAACGCATCTTCCAACGTACCGCTCAAACCATCATCACATGGTTCGCCCGGGAAAACACACGATGCATCATCAATGTTTGCAGAGGCGTTGTAATTGCAGGCCTCAGTAGCGGTGCAACCCAAGATCGGACCTACATCCGTGCCTTGACACTCGCAATCTGCAGTGTATACATCATCAACGGTGAAAATATTACCGTCATTACAGGCATCACCGGGAGCAAAGCAAGAACCGTTGTCGATGATTGCGTTCTCATCAAAATTGCAAGCCAACGGATCGGTGCATCCACTAAATAAGATAGGCTGACCTTCGCAACCACAGTCAGCTGTATAGACGTCATTTTCCGTAAACAAATCACCGTCATTGCAAGAATCGCCGGGGAAGAAACAACTGCCGTCTTCAATGGAAGCACCGGCGTCATAGTTACAAGCCAATTCAGAAGTACATCCGGCATACTCTCCCACGCAAACGCAATCAGCATTGTACTCATCATTTAAGGTAAAGGAATTACCATCGGTGCAAATGTCTCCGGGAGCATAACATGTACCATCGTCCACCGTAGCGGTTGGATCGTAGTTACAAGCTCCGGCGTCGGTGCAGCCTTCGATGATGACAACCTCTTCTCCCTGACACACGCAATCTGCATTAATCACATCGTTTGCTGTTCCTGTATCGTTGTCATCACAACCATCACCAATCAACACGCAACTTGCATCATCCACCGTTGCTGTGGGGTCATAATTACAGGCGTCTGCATCGGTGCACCCCTCAATGACTTCAATAGGCTCGCCTTCGCAGGCACAATCCGCTGCGTAGCTGTCATTGGCAGTTGCTATTTCGCCGTCATCGCAAGGATCACCCGGGAAAACACACGAACCATCATCAATAAGCGCAGCAGGATCGTAATTGCAAGCAGCAGCCGCTGAGCAGCCGCTGAGCAGGCCTTGACATATACAGTCTGCGCTTAAAGCATCATCTACAGTAGACGCATTGGCATCATCGCAAGGGAAGCCCGGAAGCTCACATGTACCGTCATCAATAGTTGCGTCAGGATTGTAATTGCACGCCTCGACTGCAGTGCAGCCCTCTACATTAACACCTGCCTGTGGCTGATGAAATCCCTGTGTCAGGATATTCGAACCATTGGAAAGGGTGGTTACAAAGGTCTCTCCCAAGGTATAGTCCATGCTGAACTGAGCAGAAGTAAAGGAACTTCCTGCCGTAGCAATAACTGAAGGACTGAGGGATTGAGCGAAAAACGGCGTTACAAACAACGCCAAAACAATCGTGTAAAGAAGACGCATAAGCTTAAGTTTGATTTAGGCAATTATCCCATTTCTGGGCAGCCGTAAAGATAAAGACAAAAACCATTAGCGCAAAGACTAATTTGAACTCGGAATCAGGCCTATCGCGACTCGTAATACTTCATGTATCGCACACCATCGGAAACATAATATGGATCGTGCGTGCGCGAGTGACCGTTGAGCGGAAATCGTTTGCCTGTGTTGTGAATATGAAAGGCATCCTTCCATTTCTTGCGCGTCAAAAAGCGACCGTATTCCTTCTGAATCCAACGCGCCCCCTCACGCGCTGCTACCTCCTCATCACTCAAGTCCTCAACATCAATGTCAAGGGCAATGGCCTTGTAGCCCATCAACTGAAATGGGCCCCAGCTCGTGGCAAGGTCCCGAATTTCCTCTTCTGACAATGCCGCCAAATGCTCCTGTCTGACGGCTTCATAAGCACGCCGTTTCCCCTCTTTAACCTTGATTAATTCTCTGTAGACGTGCTGTTCGAAGCGGTGGCCGGCAGGCTTTTCGCCACTGCATTCCAACACCGCCAACGCCATGAGGTAAGCGTAAGGCACATCCAGCGCTGACGAAATCTCGCGCATTTCCTCGCCATAGTTCTGCTCACACCACTCCAAATCATCGACACCGAAAGGACGCGGATTTTCGGGTAATTCGATGCCTAACCGATTTCTTGCCCAATCGGCAAGGTCATAGCGGTACCAAAACAATAACGCTAGCACTATAGTCAGCGGTAACAACCACTTCCAATGCAGGACGATGTATGTTTTGAAACGATTGTACATGATGATAGCTTCCGGCTAATGCACCGTAAGTTAGTGCCTTACCGGTGCTTCCGACCGCTCGTTGGAACGGAACATCACCGCAAAAAGTATTGCCACCACAAGCGCATAACCTGCAAATGCGATCCAGATTCCGGTCCAGTCCTTCTCTCCCGCCCCGTGCGTGAAATACGCATCGATAACCAAACCGCTGACCATACTGCCTAAATAAGCGCCCACGCCATTGGTCATCATCATAAACAACCCTTGTGCACTCGAACGAATCGAAGCATCCGTAGTAGTCTCGATAAACAAGGACCCGGATATATTGAAGAAGTCGAAGGCCATTCCATACACAACACACGAGAGAATTATCATCCATAAACCTCCCGCAGGATCACTGTAGGCCAGCAATCCGAAGCGCAACACCCACGCCAGCATAGAGATCAGCATCACCTGCTTAATGCCAAAACGCTTGAGGAAAAAGGGTATGGTAAGAATGAATAACGTTTCCGATATCTGTGAAATCGATAGGATAATCGTTGAATACTTCACTACAAACGAATCGGCATACTCCGGGAAGCGCTTGAAATCATCCAAAAACGAATCGCCGTACATGTTGGTCAGCTGCAATGCCCCACCCAAAAACATGGAGAAAACAAAAAACAAAGCCATACGGTAAGTACCTAACAAACGAAAAGCACTAAGGCCAAGTTGATCGGCCCAACCGGCATCTTTACGCATGGATTTTTCAGGATGACATGCCGGTAGTGTGAACGAATAAATCCCGAGAGCAATAGCCGCAACTGCCGCAATGATAAATTGATTGGCATTGGCCTTGCTGCCAGTGAGGTTGGTCGTCCACATGGCCACAATGAATCCAATCGTACCCCATACGCGAATGGGCGGAAACGCCTTGACCACGTCGTATTGAGCATCCTTGAGAATCCTGAAGCTGATGGAATTGGAAAGCGCGATGGTCGGCATATAGCAAATCATTGCGGCGAAAATCACATAATAAAGCGTATCGGGATCATTGACCTGAGGCACTAAAAACAGCGTTAAACCATAGAAAATATGCAGCAAGCCATATAAGCGCTCGGCACGCATCCACCGATCGGCAATGATGCCCGTGATGGCGGGCATGAATAAAGAAGCTAGCGCCAGCGTGCTAAAGATGGCGCCAAACTGCGCACCCGTCCATCCCTTGGCATTGAAACAATACGTGCCAATGGTGATGAGCCACGCGCCCCAAACAAAAAACTGCATAAAGCCTAATACGGTCAGCCGAAATCGAATCATGGTCAATAGGTTTTGGCCAAAAATAGTAGGTTGACCATAAAATCGACACGAAAGTTGAGTGGCTCCTCGGCTAACTTTGCCGACCTGCCCTTTGGCATTACCTTGCACCGTGTTTATTCCTCAACGAAATACGCCGCGTTGGATTATTCTCATCATCGACCTGGTCGTATGCGTGATTGCTTATTTCATTGCATACCTGGTGCGGTTTGAATTTGCCCCGCCGGCCGACGAAGCCGCCCTGGCCAAAGCGTTCTTGCCGATTTTATTGACGATTCGTCTCCTCTTCTTTCTTGCCGGGAAAACCTACGCCGGTATCATTCGCTACACCAGTTCACAGGATACACTGCGCATTTTTACGGTGCTCACCGCCGGAAGCAGCCTGTTCGCATTGCTGAATCTGCTGCGCTTCCAACTGTACGACGGCAAATACTTCATCCCCTATTCCATCATCATTCTGGAATACCTGCTGACCCTGTTCAGCATGATTGTGAGTCGCATTGCCGTGAAGGTCATTTACCTCGAGTTAAAAACGCCCGATAAAATTCGAAAGCGTGCTGTCGTATACGGCGCCGGAGAAAGCGGCTTGATTACCAAGCAAGCCATCGACCGCGACCCACGATCCGAAATGGAAGTCATTGCCTTCATCGATGACAACCCAAGCAAGCAAGGGAAAACACTCGACGGCGCATCCATCCTTTCCAGAAATAAACTAGCCGAACTATATGCTACGGGTAAGATCGATGAAGTCATTATCGCCATACCGAGCCTCGATCATAAAATGAAGTCTGACTTCATTGCCAATGCGCTCGCCGCCAACGCGCACGTATCCAACATCCCACCGGTCAATCAGTGGATTGGTGGTCAACTCAGCGCACGCCAAATCCGCGATATCCGCATCGAAGATCTGCTGGGCCGCGATGCCATCAAGCTCGAAAGCGCGGGCGTTGCAGCCCAGGTGAAAAACAAAGTGGTGCTCGTAACAGGTGCTGCCGGAAGCATTGGTAGCGAACTCGTTCGCCAGCTACTCGCATACGGCCCCAAGCAAGTCGTGATTCTCGACCAGGCCGAAACCCCCATATTTCTGCTGGAAAATGAACTCGTCTTCAAAGGGCTACAAGGCAAATTCGAAGTTGTGATGGGCGACGTATGTCAGGCCGACCGCATGCGCCGCATGATGACGCACTTCCGTCCTCAGATTATCTACCACGCAGCTGCTTACAAACATGTGCCACTGATGGAACACAATCCGAGTGAGGCCGTTTTGACCAACGTGAACGGAACGCGCATCATGGCCGACTTAGCCGATGAGTTCAACGTTGAGACCTTTGTGCTCATCAGTACCGACAAGGCGGTGAATCCGACCAATGTCATGGGCGCCACCAAACGCGTGGCTGAAATCTACGTGCAATCCAAAGACCGCGTCAGTCAAACGTCGTTCGTTACGACTCGCTTTGGCAATGTGCTTGGATCCAACGGGTCTGTCATTCCCACCTTCAAAAAACAAATTGAAGAAGGCGGACCACTTACGGTGACCCATCCCGACGTTACGCGCTTCTTCATGACCATCCCGGAGGCCGTGCAACTTGTGCTGGAAGCAGGCGCAATGAGTTCCGGCGGCGAAATCTTCGCCTTTGATATGGGGGAAAGCGTGAAAGTGCGCGACCTGGCCGAAAACATGATCAAGCTGAGCGGATTGGAGCCCGGCAAAGACATCGAAATCATTTACACAGGCTTGCGTCCGGGTGAAAAACTCTATGAGGAAGTGCTCAGCTCGGCAGAGAATACCATTCCTACGCATCACCCGAAAATCCTGCGCGCTTCAGTCAGGGAATATGAATACGACCACATCGCTGAGCAAATCCAACAGCTGGTCCAACTCTTCGATGAGCAGAACAATGAGAAAATCGTTCGTAAACTCAAGGAACTGGTGCCCGAATACAAAAGTCGCAACTCGGTTTATAGCCAACTTGACAGCGAGAAATAACGCTCATCAGCATCGAATCCATTACTTTTGACCACCATTAATCACCATGCAAGAATCAGCGTACTTCGCCCATCCAACCGCTGTCATCGATGAAGGATGTCAGATAGGTCAGGGCACCAAAATCTGGCACTTTTCTCACATTATGCCCAAGTGCACCATTGGAGAAAACTGTAACATCGGACAAAATGTGGTCATCTCTCCGGAAGTCGTATTGGGAAGGAATGTGAAAATCCAGAACAACGTATCCATTTACACGGGCGTCACGTGCGATGATGATGTATTCCTGGGGCCATCCATGGTGTTCACCAATGTGATCAATCCACGCAGTGCCGTTAACCGCAAAAACGAATACGTGAAAACGCATGTCGGAAAAGGCGCAAGCATCGGAGCGAATGCAACGATTGTTTGCGGACACGACATCGGAGCCTTCGCATTCATTGGTGCAGGCGCAGTGGTCACCAAAAACATTCCGCCCTACAGCCTTTGGGTAGGAAACCCGGCCCGTCAGCGCGGTTGGATGAGTGAAAACGGACATCAGCTCAATTTCGACCCCGACGGAATGGCCCAATGCCCGGAAACGGGAGAACGATACGAGTTGAAGGACGGGGCCGTGAGGAAGGTAGGATTGTAGGATTATAGGATTGTAGGGACGCACTGCTGTGCGTCCAAAACAAAAGCACTGCTGTGCGTCCAAAACAAACGCACTGCTGTGCGTCCAAAACAGACGCACTGCTGTGCGTCCAAAACAAACGCACTGCTGTGCGTCCATATATAGGCAGTAAGGACTCACCGCTGTGCGTTCAAAATACAAAAAAAATGAGTAAAGTAAATTTTGCCGTTATCGGCCAAGGACATATCGGAAAGCGACACGCTGAAATGGTTCGACGCAATGACGCCAGCAACTTGATTGCGGTATGCGATGTACTCAATCCTTCGGAAATTGGATTAACAGATCTCGACGTGCCGTTCTATACCAACCATGAAGAGATGTTGAAGGCACATCCCGAAATTGAAGTCGTGAACGTGTGTTCGCCCAACGGCTTTCATGCCGAACATGCTATGGCGGCGTTGAATGCCGGTAAGCATGTGGTGTGTGAAAAACCGATGGCGCTGCACAAACTAGATTGCGAAGCACTCATCTACAAAGCGCTGCAAATGCACCGACAAGTCTTTTGTGTGATGCAAAATAGATTCTCACCACCTTCAGCGTGGCTGAAAGAAATCGTGAGTGAAAAAATCGTTGGCGACATCTTCATGGTGCAACTTAACTGCTACTGGAACCGCGACGATCGATACTATAAGAAAGGCGGCTGGAAAGGCCAACAGGATTTGGATGGTGGAACATTGTTTACGCAGTTCTCGCATTTCATCGACATCATGTATTGGCTATTTGGCGACATCACCGATATCCAGGCCAAGTTCAACGACTTTACTCACCCGCATTCTACAGAATTCGAAGACAGCGGTTTCGTGAATTTCAAATTCGTCAATGGTGGTATGGGTGCCATCAATTACTCCACTGCCGTATGGGATACGAACTTGGAAAGCAGCCTCACCATCATCGGTAGCAAAGGCAGCGTGAAAGTCGGCGGACAGTACATGGATAAAGTTGAATACTGTCACATCGACGGCTACACCATGCCGGAATTAGCGCCGACCAATCCGGCCAACGATTACGGCCACTATAAAGGTTCAGCTAACAACCATCACTACGTGATTCAAAATGTAGTTGAAACCATTCAAGGACATTCGACCATTACTACCAATGCCTTGGAAGGATTGAAAGTGGTTGACATCATCGAGCGCATCTACGCGCTGCGCCAGCCCAACCGTAAATCCTGATGTACGATGGCCACACCCTATCTCATCGAAGTTGTTGCCTCCACTGTTCACTCCTGCGTTGAGGCTGAACAAGGTGGAGCAGGCCGCATAGAGCTTTGCTCAGCCCTGGGGGCCGCAGGCATCACGCCTAGCTCGGGACTCCTGGAAGTCGTCAAGCGCCACATTGCCATTCCGGTCTATGTCATGATTCGTCCGCGTGAGGGCGATTTCACCTACAGCAAAGAAGAAGTGGAAGTCATGAAGCGCGAAATCGATTTGCTCGGTGCATCCGGTGCTGATGGATTTGTTTTCGGTGCGCTCACTAGCCGCGGATTCATAGACACCTCGCTCACAAGCGAACTGGTAGCGCATTGCGGCAAAATACCGGTAACCTTTCACCGCGCTGTAGATTGTACTCCGAACTTGATTGAGGCCGTAAATCAGATTGCTTCTTGCGGTTGCGAGCGTATCCTCACCTCCGGTGGCAAGAAGTCAGGACCTGAAGGGAAAGAAACTATTCTCGCCATGCACGAGGCTGCCCACGGCAAGATTCGCATTATGCCGGGCGGAGGCATCAAGCCCGAGACCTTCGCGCAGATCTTCGATCCGCAACTAACCGAGTATCACCTCAGCGGACGTGTACCCAAAAATTCTACCATGCCATCCACCCTATTTGAAATGGATTGGTTTGAGACCTCCGCTGCAGCTATTGCCCGTGTAGCATACAGGCCATAAGCATGAACACACGCCTGTATTCACTGGATTATTTAAGGGGCCTTTGCGCCTTTGGGATCATGATCTACCATTATCTCCTGTGGGTTGATGGTGTGTTCACATCCGATCAATTTATGGGACGTGTTGGCGTGTACGGCGTGGCAATATTTTACGTGCTCAGCGGACTCACACTTTACCACGTCTACCAGCCGGCCTTCGCCACTCGCTCATTCTCCCAGAGCATTTTTTTCAAAAAACGCATTTACCGCATTTTCCCTTTGCTTTGGCTAGCCACGTTTGGTGCAATTATCCTTTCACAAAAGCTCCCGAATGTGACCGACCTTATCCTGAATCTCACGGGCTTGTTTGGTTTTTTCCGTTGGCATGTCTATTTCTCAACCGGCGTTTGGTCCATCGGTAATGAGCTCGTGTTCTATACCTTGTTTCCAATCATAGCGCTGGCAAGTGTGCGCAAACCGATATGGATGGCTTCCATTGCCTTGATTACAGCAGCACTTCACAGTTACTACGCCTATGTCGCCATCAACCCCTGGGTGAAACTTCAGGACCAATGGCATGTTTATGTGAATCCGCTCAATCAGTTAGCCTTCTTTATTTTCGGGTGTATCCTCGGTTACCTCACCAAGACTGTTGCTGTTAATCGGATCGTAAGCCTGCTGATTATGGCCTGCGGAATTATCCTCTTTATAGCCACCCCGGCAAGAGGAAACGCCGTGTCGCTGGTCGAGGGAAACAACCGATGGATTTTTACGATTGCATCGCTGATGCTCTGCTTGGGAGCATACAAATCATCGCTGCAATTGCCCGGCTTGCTGCATACGTTTTTCAAGTTTCTCGGTGAAAGCAGTTATTCGCTTTACCTGTTGCATCCTCTTGTTTTTACGGTGTGGGCTTTTCTTTTTCACTCAGCCGAATCATCGGGAATAGCATTTCCCCGTGCCATTCAACTCATCGTTCCCATGGCAATCTCCATTGCTCTGTCCTACTTTGTCTATCGATACTTCGAGCAATACTTCATGCGACTCGGACGTCATTCATCGCCCGGCTCACCATCATAATTACGCGATGGAAAAAGCAGTTCGGGCAGCGTTGTAGGACCGTAACCGTTTGAAAAGATTCCGCCTTTGCCTCCACCTCCCGGTTTGCCCGGTTTGCCCTCCGATGTATCGACAATGATGCAGGGGATAAACGCCTCAGCATCGGGAGATGCCGTAATGGTTACCAATGCGCCTTTCCCTCCCCGGCCGCCTCTTCCGCCTTTGCCGCCAATGCCCGCACGATAAGGGTCATCCATTGGCGCAGCGCCGCCTTCACCTCCTCTTCCACCATTGCCTCCATCGCCACCTCTAGCGATAATTTCCAGTGAAAACTCATCGGGTGAAAACTCATCACGAAAGGAATCAAAGCCGTTGTTAGCCACAACAACCAGTTTAGACTTGTCATCGGTCCAACCTACATCAACCTTCACTTCAGCGGCATCTGCTCCAGGCAATCCGTGATAGCCCTCTGCTCCATCCATGCCCCTTGGTGCGGTCGTTTGATCCTTTCCCGCACTTCCATCGGCTGCCTCAAACGTCCACACTTCGTGGTCCTTTCCCGAATAGGGATAAACCTGCACATCATGCAGCCACGGCTTGCCGGGCCATAGGACCGACAGTGAAAAAACATGAGGCTCTTGCAGATTAAACTCAGGAAGCTTCACCCGCCCATCATAGACGCGCTCTTCATTAAAGAAAAAGTGAACACTATCAGCAGGAATCAAGGCACGTTCATCCGATAACCGAAACGTATAACCGGCGCCATTGGCCCAGTTTAAATCGACATAAGGCTCAATGATTTTACCGTAGCGCGGACGAACATCGGATGGAATAAAAACACCTATGCTTTGCAATGGCGGTATCTTAATTTCGAACTCCCCCTTAACCGAAGGATAACCGAGCAAATAAGCCTTAATCAACAGGGTGTTATTGTTGCGACAAACCTTGAATAAATCGACCAGGGCTTCATCCCCCAAAAACGTTGCTTGCTCACTCTCACAAACAAAATATCGCCAAGGGAGATTCCCGTTGAGATAGCCGGGCGTGCGACGCCTGCCGCCGTTAGCATAAGTCACCTCGCATCCAAACTTCAATTGCCCATCCAAAAACCAATGTCCCTCAAGCTCCGGATAGATCTTCAAAGATTTCGGCATGGCTTGTTGGGCAGTGAGCCTAAAATCCATGACAGACAAAAGGAGGACGCAAAACGAAAACAGCACGTGCCTCGAGCAAAACCTGTGTAAAATGTGTGAACTCATACTGCGTTTTTATTCCGTTCTTTGGCCGCTCAAAAGTAACTCATGAAACTGGTATCCTTCAATGTTAACGGCGTGCGTGCCATCGTCAAAAAAGGCCTTTTCGATTCTATCGCAAAGATGAATCCCGATATCCTGTGCCTGCAAGAAACCAAAGCCAACAATGATCAGGTGCGTGAAGCGCTGTTCGGACTGGAAGGATACGAGGTGTATTCAAGCGCATCGGAAAAAGCCGGTTACAGCGGCACAGCCATCATTACCCGCCACAAGCCGCTGAGCGTGAATTACGGTTTCGGCATTGCCGATCACGACACGCATGGCAGGACCATCACCATGGAGTTTGAAAAGTTCTTTGTTGTGAATACCTATGTGCCCAACAGCGGAGCTGAACTGGTGAAATTGGATTACCGCCAAACGTGGGATGTTGCGATGCTCGCACATCTCAAAGCACTCGAAAAGAAAAAGCCCGTCATCTGGTGCGGCGATATGAACGTGGCACACCAACCCATCGACCTGGCGAATCCCAAATCGAATTACAACAAATCGGCAGGCTACACGCAGCAAGAAATTGACGGACTGTCGGCCATTCTCAAAGACGGCTTCACCGATACTTTCCGCCATTTCCACCCCGACACCGTGAAGTACAGCTGGTGGAGCGCACGCTTCAACTCGCGCGCAAAGAACGTGGGCTGGCGTCTCGATTATTTCATCGTTTCCAACGCGCTCGTTCCGCAAATCGGCGAAGCGTTTATCCTCAATGAAGTGGAAGGCAGCGA
>CANHYZ010000011.1 GCA_947464885.1 Flavobacteriales bacterium | reverse complement strand
TAGGCCTGCCGCTAGCGTTCATCCTGAGCCAGGATCAAACTCTCCATTGTAAAGATGTTTAATCTCTTGGCTTCTTAAAATAATTTACCTGTTCGCTGCTGCATTAAATCAAAGAACTTTTCAACTTTTCCCTTTTCACTTTTTGAATTGGGGGGGCAAACATACTGTGGTCGTTTCCTGTTTTCCAAACTTATTTTCAGTTTTTTTGAAAATAATTTTTTTCGAAACCCTTAACTACACTGCTTTTGATGCTTGCCAAAGAACGTTGTTGTTTTCAAAAGCGGGTGCAAATGTACTCCTCTTTTTCATTCGCGCAAGTCCAATCTCAAAAAAAAATCACCACTCCTGTCTTAACTGTTGACTGTCAGTGTGAAAACAATTGAAAATATTTTCAATTCCCCACGTTGCTGCGGATGAAGGCGCTCCAAAACGGCTATCCGCATGCGTATGTACATGTTTATTCCCTATTCTAGCGTGTATATTCGCCGCCACCTTAAACGAAAAGGATGAATAAGCCGCATAAATACCACGCCCGTCCAAGCGCCAATAAAGAGGAATCAACTCGGCGCAATCAAATGCTTATCGGTTTACGCCCATTACAAGAGGCTATTGATGCCGGCAAGGAATTCGATAAAGTTCTCATCCAACGAGGACTTCAAGGAGAAGTAGCACTTGATGTTAAGGCTCTCCTGCAAAAAGAGCAGATACCATATCAACTGGTGCCGGCAGAGAAACTGGCGCGCATCACCTCCAAAAATCATCAGGGAATTGTAGCATTTGTCTCTCCCCTCACCTACGGCAACCTCGATCACATCGTTCAAGAACTGTTTGCTCAAGGATTAACACCGCGTCTATTAATGCTCGATAGTGTTACTGACGTGCGCAATTTTGGTGCAATTTGCCGAACAGCTGAATGTTTCGGGGTTCACGCTGTGATCGTTCCTGAAAAAGGAAGTGCCCAAATCAATGAGGAAGCGATCAAAACCTCTGCAGGTGCTTTGTATAATATTCCCGTTTGTCGCGTGAAGTCCTTGTCCTATACCGTGAACAACTTGCGTCAAAGTGGAATTACAGTGGTTTCTTGCTCCGAAAAAACGCGCAAAGAGAGCTATGAGGTAAATCTAACCAACCCCATCTGTATCATTATGGGATCCGAAGAGTCCGGTATAGGCAATGATCTCTTGAAAGCCAGCGACCAGATAATGCGCATTCCCATGAGCGGAAAAACCAGCTCACTCAATGTTTCTGTCGCAGCAGGCATTGCCTTGTATGAAGTTGTTCGGCAGTGCTCCGTCGATAAAGCTCAAAGCAACGTTACCGCATAACTTTCGTCATTATCCCGTATTGCTTCGTGTTTTTATCGAATTTTTGAAACATATTTGCAATCTTTACAGTAAGCGGGCTCAAATACGCTGAAATAACACCCTAAATGCTATGAATAAACACCTTTGGCTTGCCGCCTTGTTTTATCTCGTCGTTAATTCTGCCTCTGCACAGCAGGCAGAAGTTTCGGCATCAAACTCATTCATCATTGAATGCACTGATTTAAATTTTGAGAAGTATCGTGTATTGCACGAGAACGTCAAGGCCGATGGTCATTTCACCATCGAGACAGCGTGCATCCCTGCGAATGTGCTTTGCATCAAGTCCAATGATATGCAAGCCACCATTGAGGGTTTCAAGCAATTAGTCACTTTAAGCGGCATTCAAATGGCCGCCTCTCGCAACAACCTCACTCGAGCTGAATTCGACTTGCGTTGTGCAAATGCCCGCACAGGTAACTAAGTCCATTCACCACATTCATAAACGTTTTTTCTTTTATCTATGATACGAATCAATTACAAAAGTTTAGTGCTTTCGGCCTTTGCTCTGCTGACGCTGATTGGAGCGCAGGCACAGCTCACCGTCGATGTTTCTCTTACACCGGATCAGATGGTGCAAAACCTTGTTGGACCCGGCGTACAGATTTCGAACGTCTCCGTTACCGCTTGCGACAGCAGCTACGGATACTATCAGTCGAATGCGACGGAGCTCGGTACATCACAAGGTTTGTTGCTTACTACCGGTAAGGCATTGTATGCTGTCGGGCCCAACAACTCCATCGGTAACTGTTCAACCAGCGCCGGCACCTGCGATTATTTCGACAACGATTGTCCAGGTAGCCCCTTGCTGAACCAAGCGCAGGATCGAACCACCTATGATGCGACTCAATTCGAGTTTGACATCATTCCACAAGGTGACTCGTTGCGCTTCAAGTACACCTTCGCATCGGAGGAGTATAACGAGTGGGTCAACTCACAGTTCAACGACGTATTCGGCTTCTACATCAGTGGTCCGGGCATTGGAACAGATGTAAACATTGCCTTGATTCCTACAACGGGTCAGATTGTTGCCATTAATACTGTGAATGCCTTAACAAATCAGGCCTTCTACTACAACAACCAAAACCCACTGGGCCAATTCGTACAATACGACGGTTTTACACGAAACCTCGTTGCGAAAGTCGGAGGCCTTTTGCCTTGCGAAACGTATCGCTTGAAATTGGTCATTGCTGATGGTACCGACCACGTTTATGATTCGGGTGTATTCATTCAATCCATTGAATCAAACCCTGTAGCTGTTACAACCAACACGTCAAACGGCCTGGAATACATGGTTGAAGGCTGTAGCACAGGTAGCATCACCTTTACACGACAGATTGTCGATGACCAAAACCAGGAAGTCCTCTACTGGATTGGTGGTACAGCTACCAATGGTTTTGACTATCTACCCCAATTAGGCAATGGGATTCCACTAGCACTCAATACACTTATTATTCCGGCCAACCAGCCATCTGTGACGTTTAATATCGAGGCTGTTGCAGACAATAACCCGGAAGGTCAGGAGTACATTACAATCTATCTCGCCAATCCGCTGTGTACTGAAAGTGGTGCTGCCGACAGTATCAATTTCTACATTAATGACTTCTTGGATGTAGCCATTGAGGCCAGTGAAATCAACACTTGCGTAGGTAACTGCGTTGATTTGACTGCAGTCATTCCGGATCTTCCTGCAACGACCTTTACCTGGTCATCCAACATTGCCAATGGCAATTCACTTCAGGTGGAAGTATGTCCAACACAGGCTACAACGTACACGCTTGACGCGGCCGTTGGCACTTGTGCAGGTTCAGACGAGATTACCATCAACGTTTCGAGCATTGCCGTTGAATTAGCGGCAACGACTGTAAGCTGTGAGGGCGGTGACAATGGTACAATCTCCGTGATTGTGCGCGATGCAATCGAGCCCTTTACATTTTCTTGGACAGGTCCGAACGGTTTTACCAGCGCTGCAGACAGCCTTTCGGGTATTGGTGCTGGTGAATATTGCGTAACCGTTACGGATGCAGCAGGTTGCGTCAATGATGCCTGTATCGATGTCATCGAAGCAAACGAATTAACAGCTACCTCAGCACTTTCTGATTTCGCATGTACACAGATATCGTGTAACGGTGTGTGTGATGGAAGCATTGATATGACTGTAACGGGTGGTGTTCAACCCTACGGATTTGTTTGGTCAGGTCCTGAAGGTTTCAGCGCAACATCTGAAGATGTAGCGTCGCTTTGCGCAGGTACCTATGAGCTCACCTTAACGGATGCCACAGGTTGCGAATACACCAACTCTTATACGCTCACCGAGCCTTCTGCAGTAAGCATTGAAGCAGTCGGTTCAGTAGACCTTCAGTGTTCAGGTGTTGAGACCGGAGAGGCTAGTGTTGCTGCAAGCGGTGGATGTTCACCATACACGTACACTTGGAGCCACAGTGCTACAGTGACCGGTCCGGTTGCAACTAACCTCGGAAGCGGAACATATGAAGTAAGCGTAACTGACCAGAATGGATGTAATAGCGCAGCAAGCGTGACCATCACAATCAACGAACCTATTGCTCCGCTTCAGGTTACGGTTGACGAAATTTCACTCTATCCCGGTGGTTATAACGTAAGCTGTCCGACAAGTGCAGACGGCTACGTGAATATCACTGCAACAGATGGCACTCAGCCATACACGTTCGAATGGTTCAGCATTGGTGCCAACGCGCCGGTGAGCGACCTTGAGGATTTGTCGGATGTCACTTGCGGTGATTACACATTGACCGTTATCGACGGTAATGATTGCGTTGTTACTCAAGATGTAACTCTTTCTTGTGTGCCTGGCATCGACGTTGAATTGGATGTGCTCAACAATCCTTGCGGCAGTCCTGATGCATCTCAAGGAGCGATTGACGTCTTGAGTATTTCAGGAGGTCAAGGTGAGCCATTCACCGTGAGCTGGACGGGACCAAGCTGTTCACCATGTACAACCGAAGATATCACGAACCTCGATTCAGGAGACTACACCTTAATTGTTTTGGACGTTCAAGGATGTCCTGATACAACCACTGCGAATATTGGTCAAAACGATGCCTTCACAGCATCGGGCGTAGTAGAAGCAGAATCGTGTCCTGAACTGTGTGACGGGTCGATTGAATTGACTATTGGTGATGGCGGTGGCACAGGTGTAACGCCATTCCCACTTACTCCTAGCTCGGTTATCAGTATTTGCTTCTCAGCGCAGCACACGTATGTATCCGACCTTTCTTTTCACTTGGTTGGTCCACCAAGCTGCGGAAGCCCTGACATTGCCTTGTCAGGTGCAATCTCCCCTGTATGTAACTCCGGAAACAACGTTGCCAACCTTTGTTTTGTATCCAACAACAGCACTCCATTTGATGTATGCGCAGCTACTACCCCATTGAGTGGCGAATACGGTGCAGACGCAACAGGTAATGCCATCGACTGGACTCAACTCTTTGGCTGTAACGCCAACGAGCCCGGTTGGACGGTGCAGATTTATGACTGCACATTGCAAGATTTCGGTGCATTGACCGATGCAACATTGACCTTCACTGACACTGATACGCAAGGCGCAACAATTACTTCCACCTACTCTACTCCTGTAGGTTTTAATTCTCCGATTAATGACAACTCCTGCAGCGCAGGAACAGCTTCGATATTCGTTGTTGAAAGCGTTGGCGGCGGTGGAACAGGCGGCGGCGGCGGTGGAACAGGCGGCGGCGGATCTGCCGGTGGAGATTTCACTTTTACTTGGTCTGGTCCATTTACCGGTGCAACACCGACAACGGAAGACGTATCAGGACTTTGCCCCGGCGACTACTCTGTTTTAATTTCAAACGGCGATTGCGAAGAAACGCTGTTCTTCACCGTACCTGAAGCTGAACCTATCGTGGTTAACGTAGTGAATGTTGTAAATCCAACATGCTTTGGTCAAAACAACGGTAGCATCGACATCGATGTAACCGGTGGTTCAGGTCAATTCAGCTACCAGTGGATTCCACAACCGGGTTGCTTCTTCTTCGGTGCACAGACACAAGATATTTCGAATCTTGCTGAGTGCTCTTACACAGTAAGTATTACCGACGAAGTATCCGGTTGCAATGTATTGGAAACCGTTGAACTGGTTGCTCCGCAAGTAATGGAGTTGATCATTCAAACCTCTGAGTTTGCCGGCGGTTACAACTTGAGCTGTCATAACTCAAACGACGGATCCATCTCCGTATTTGTGGTAGGTGGAACTCCTGATCCAATCGCATTCGCTCCTTTTGATTACTTATATGACTGGATTAACGACTGCTCGGAGATTGATCCTGCGCAATACGGTAACGACCCTAACGCACCAAACGCTACCAACCTGCCCGGTGGTACTTATGGTATCAACGTTACGGATGCCAATGGTTGTTTGGCTACCACTTGTTTCGATATGATTCCGCCTGATTCATTGCAGTCACCGGCTATCATTCAGAACATTTCATGTACCAATGATGATGGCTGCATTACGCCAAACCTTCAGGGTGGCAGCAGCATCTATGTTGCCTACGAATGGACCGGTAACATCGGTGCGAATGCGCCTGATGCCGCTACACTTTGCGGGTTACCTGCAGGTCCTTACAGTTTGACCGTAACTGATTCGAACGGTTGTTCTGAAGACTTCGACTATGAAATTACGGATGTTTCAACCCCGGAGGCTAGTGTGGATGATGTTACCGATGCCAGCTGCTACAATGTATGCGATGGTACAGCAACTGTTTCTGTAACCGGTGGAGAAGGTTCATTTATGGTCATGATTGACGGTGTTGCCTCGGATGCAGTAGTTCCAGGTACTATTGACAGTCTTTGCGTGGGCGCTCACGAGATTGCCATCACGGACGTGAATGGCTGTGTAGCCCTTACCAATGTGATTATTGGAAGTCCTGCCGAACTCGTGGTAACAACGCTCGTTCTTATCCAAGAACCTGATCAGTTGTTCACAATCCAGTGCGCCGGTGATTCAACAGGTTCGGTTGACGGTGCTGTATCCGGTGGTACACTGCCCTACGACATTTCGTGGAGCGATGCTAACGGAACTATTCTTTCGCTCTCTGAAGATATCAATAGCTTGCCTGCAGGTAGCTATTGCTTGACAGTCCTCGATGGTGACCAATGTGTAGTTCAAAGTTGTGTTGAATTGACAGAACCTGAATTGCCACTTGATGTGACAGCGGTCTTCTCACAGTTCAGCCCGGAATTCAACCTAGCGTGTTTCAATAGTACCGATGGTTTCATCGATTTGACTATAACAGGCGGTGTTGCTCCGTATGTATTCGAATGGCAAGGTCCAGGCGTGGTAGACGGCACTGAGGATCAAGTTAACCTCGGTCCTGGTACTTATGATGTAGTTGTCATCGACGCCAACTACTGTCAGTTCCCTGTTTCTATTACGCTCACAGCTCCAGAAGCTATTGACTTGTCGTATAGCTTCACACCAATCAGCTGCTCAGGAGAATGTGATGCTCAGATTACAGATGCCAGCATCATTGGTGTCAATGAGGCCACTGTGACCTACAGTTGGTCGGGACCTGATGGCTTCACCAGCACTGAACTGAATTTGGCTGACCTGTGCGCAGGTCAGTACATTCTCTCGATTGATGATGTTGCCAGCGGATGTTCGCATGAAGAAATTGTTGATGTTGTTGACCCCGGAAACGTAACGGTCACGATTGCTCTATCGAGCGACTGTGCGCTGGGTACTGCTTTGGCTTGTGCCGAAGTATCGGGTGGAACCGCACCATACAGCTTTGCATGGAACAACGGAGGAACATTGGATTGTGTTGACGTAACTGCTTCAGGTAATCTCTGTGTTATCGTAACGGACGCTAACGACTGTCCTCCTACCGAAGTTTGTCAGAACGTGAATGTTCCTGATGCTCCATTCGCAGTGAGTGCCGTTGAAACGGATGCAAGCTGCGGTGCATGCAATGGTGCAATTGATCTGGTTGTCAGCGGTGGATCACCAGGTTACATCTTCCAGTGGGCTAATGGCGAACAGTCAGAAGATCTCATCGACTTGTGCGAGGGACTTTACGCTGTAATCGTATTTGACGCCCTTGGCTGCGAGCAAGGCCTTGACTTCGCAATCACGCAATCAACAGGTTTGATCGTTGATTTAGCGATTACCAACGCTCTTTGCGCTGGCGATAGCACAGGTTCTGTAAGTGTCACCACCGCCGGCGGAACACCTGAGTTCACTTACTCATGGACGGACAGTGATGAAAACGTTCTTGGTGAAGAATCTTCAATCGATGGCTTGCCTGCCGGTGACTACTCAGTTGAAGTGGCTGATGCATCAGGTTGTGATACTACAGCTACATTCAGTATTGCTGCTCCGGGTGCTTTGAGTGTGACCATTACGCTCAGCGAATTCAGTATCGCGACGAACACTTACAACATCTCAACTCCTGATGGCGACAATGGTTCCATCTTGGTTGAAGTTGAAAACGGTACACCGGAGTATACCTACAACTGGACTCCAAATAGCATTGGTGACTCTATCTCCAATCCGGAAAACTTGACGGCCGGTGAATACACGCTTCAAATCGTGGATGCCAACGGTTGTGTGCTGGATACAGTTATTACGCTGGTTGATCCGGATGCATTGAAGCTGTACACTGCGCTTTCACCGAATGGCGACGGATTCAACGACACCTACGTTATTGATGGCGTTCAGGATTGTCCGGACAACCAATTCAAGGTCTTCAATCGCTGGGGTAACTTGGTGTATGAGAAAGACAGTTACTTGAATCAGTGGGAAGGACAAGACATGGATGGCAACACTCTGTCGGATGGTACCTACTTCGTGGTATTCGAAGGTTGCGGAGCGAAATTCAATACTTACGTAGACCTGAGAAGAAACTAAACTGAAACGAGAACCTCACAAAGACATGAACACTATGAAAAAATATATAGTCATACTAGCAATCATCCTTGGCGCAGGCCGTGTTTCAGCGCAGCAGGAATTGATGATTAGTCAATACATGTTCAACAGCATGGTATTGAACCCGGCCTATGCAGGCACACACGACTACTGGAGCACAAGCATTCTGCACAGAAGTCAATGGGTGAAATTTGATAATGCACCTCGCACTCAGTTCTTGAGCGCTGATGGCCAAATTATGGGCGGCAAGGCCGGTCTTGGCTTCAACGTTAGCAACGATGCCTTGGGTATTACGAATGTTCTCGACATCAATGCCAACGGAGCAACGCATGTTAACCTTGCAAAAGGAAAACTCAGCTTTGGTTTGCGTCTCGGTGTATCGCGTTACAGCGCGCAACTTACCGATGCCATCATCAAGGACGTAGAAGATCCCGTTTATGCCAACAACATTAACGGCACGATGATTCCACGTGTTGGAGCCGGTGTTTACTACTACCAGAGTAATTTCTTTGCTGGAATTGCTGTTCCTTCCCTCCTATCGGTTGACGACAAGATTACTTATACGACAACCGGTGTAAATGCTTTCTTCAAGAATCACATTTACATCAACTCGGGAATGGTATTCAACCCGTCACCTGAATTGGCCATTAAGCCGAGCGTGTTAGTCAAGGTACAAGGCGATGCTCCCGTTAGTGTTGATCTGAACTGTAACGCGCTTTTCATGAACAAATTCTGGTTTGGTGCCGGCTATCGCACAGGGGATGCCATCGTTACGATGCTTGAATGGAACATCAATCCGCAATTGCGTATCGGTTACGCATTCGACTACACACTGAGCTCAATTTCGAAGTACAGCAATAACTCACATGAAGTGATGATTGGTTATGATCTGGGCAAAGCTGCACAGGTTAAAGCCCGCTCACCGCGCTACTTCTAACCGAAAAAACTGAATGTGAAACTCAATTTGAAGCACTCATTATGAAAAATAACGCATATATCCTTCGTATTGTCGGCATGTTTGTGGCGAGCCTTATGCTCGGCAGTTGTGCCACGCTCTATACCAATGCCGGTAAAGACGCATACGATAACTACAAATACAACGAAGCTGTTTACTTCCTGAGCAAGGGAGTTGCCAAAAAAGATGATGCTGATGCACGTCGCAAGCTTGCAGAGAGCTATCTCAAAGTGAACGATTACGACAACGCATTGGCTGTCTACGAAACAGCATCAACTTACACCGATAACACGGATAAAGATCGTGTCAATCACGCACGTGTGCTGATGTCTAAGCAACGCTACCTGGACGCTAAAACTATTCTGGAAGGAATTGTCAGCCGCGATGCGAATAACGTTACAGCCAAGCAATTGCTTGCAAGCTGCAAAAGCGTTGAACGTTTCAAGGCGGATTCAATGAATTACATCATTGAGCCAATGGCTATTCCGGCTGCCGGTCCGGTGTACTCCCCTTATCTCTACAACGGTGGAATGATTTTCAGTAGTCCATCGGGAACCGGTGAACTGGATCCGTACACCAACAAGCCATACACCAACCTCTATTTCACCAAGCGTGAAGGCGCTGCCTGGGCGGCTCCAAGTGTATTGGAAGGATTGAATGGCAATTACCATGATGGCGTTGCGGCAACATCACCTGCAGGAACCACCATCATCTTTACACGCAGTTTCATGCTCGAAAGCGGCCGTATTGCCGGAAACGAGAGCAAGGTTAGCAATACCCAGTTATATAGCAGCCGCAGAGGTTCTGACGGAATCTGGGAAAAGCCAACGATTCTGCCTTTCTGCGACAACAAATACATGTTTGCTCACCCAACCTTCTCTTCGGATGGTAAGACCTTGTATTTCGCTACAGACATGCCCGGTGGTTTTGGCGGCATGGACATTTGGGTTGTGAAAATGACGGATAACATCTGGGGCACTCCAATGAATCTCGGCGGTAACATCAACTCCGTAGGTAATGAGGTATTCCCTTCATTACGCAAGGATGACGAGCTCTACTATTCCAGCGATGCCATCGAGAATCTTGGTGGATTGGACATCATGATGTCTGCTAATCGCAATGGTATTTGGGAACGTCCGGTTCACATGAGCTATCCTATCAACAGCTCGACAGATGATTTTAGCGTGGCATGGAACCCTGATGGCAAGACCGGTTACTTCACCAGTGATCGCTATGGCAGCGACCGCATCTTCAGCTTCATTGAGGATGATACGCAGGTTACCCTGAATGGATTGGTTACAGGACGCGACAGCAAGCTTCCGCTTGGTGGAGCGCGCATCGTCATCAAGAACTTGACCGATGGTACTGAGCAGATGTACATCACCGATGGTAACGGTAAGTTCACTGCTGACCTTGTAAAAGGAAAGGACTACCAAATGATTAGCGAATTGGAGGGTTATTTCAACCAGACAGATAACTTCAATACGCGTGGCGACGAAGATCCAATCAGCAAGATGGTTGAAATGGGTGAAGTGTATGTAACCGATGCCAGCACCAATCCTAAAGACAACAGCAAAGTGAAAATGAAGGGGATTTATGATCTTCCGGATATTCACTGGGATTATAACAAGTGGGAAATTCGCGACGACGCCTATCCTTACTTGGATAATCTGGTGAAGTTGTTCCGCGAAAACAACAATCTGAAATTCGAACTTCGCAGTCATACGGATTGCCGTGGTAGCTTTGAGTACAACGATGATTTATCAGCGAAACGCGCGAAGGCTGTTACGGATTACATGGTGAAGAAAGGTGTTCCTCGCGCAACCATCGTATCTAAAGGGTATGGTGAGCGTGAGTTGCTGAATAACTGCACTGACGGCGTATTCTGTGAAGAGTCCCTCCACGAAGAAAACCGACGCACTGAATTCATCGTTACCGGTAAGAAGAAGTAACGTTTATAACGAATCGTTGCAAATGGCGAGTGACTTTCGGGTTACTCGCCATTTGTTTTTTAAGCACGAATAGTCCTTTGATGAGCGGACACGAATGCACGAATAATACTTTAGAGAGGACACGAATGCACGAATAATGATTTTGTGGGGCTAACAACTACTGAATGAACCAAGCCTTTACTCGCTATAAATTTTGCCACTACGCCAAGTCTGCACCATGCGTTCCCAATAGGGTTTATAGCCTGGTTCTCGTTCGAGAACGTACAGGTTATTGGTCCAGGAACTTTCGACCTTTCGGAAATTAAATGACAGCAGCGACGCGCTTTGATCTTCGCCGTAATTCCAGACTTCGCCTTGTGATGTTCGGATGATTTGATTGGGGTTACCGAACAGCAAGTGAATCATTCCGCGATCGGTTCGCCAGCCTTCGGTGTAGGTGCTGAAGTAGTAGTTGGCCTCCTCTACCCGGCGGTAAAACACACGAATTAGTTCACGAGCATGTTCTTTACTCCCGCCACACTCCAGCCAAAAGCGGTCAATAATCAATTTGGGATACGCGTTCTTGATAATCTCCTCATGTTCGGTTTTGGTTGTGATAAAGCGCAGCGGCCACTCTAAAGCATCTACGTCTTTGACCCGGGGATAATGGGTTCCGGACGCTTTGATGCACAGACCTGATCTACGTGAAGCGTCATGCGTGAAAAAATACAGAGCTCCTGTTGCCTCAAAAGTCCAGGCTCCGTCAGACTCCTTAACAAATGGCACTGCCTGGGCACCGTCAAGCGAAGGCTGGTCAGGCGTTGCAGTGCTGAAAGGAGGCGGCGGCAGTTTCAATTCCGAAGTAAATCGCCAAAGTGACGGCGATACTAAGGCCTCACGATTACGGTCGGAAATAATTTCAACCTTTTGACCGGGCGTAACGAATCCGCCAAAAACAGGCTCCCCCGTTTCGTACTTCGTTACCAGATAATGCTGAGCGGTGGTAGTCGTTGATTTGTCGGCCTGAATGAACGAAGGCTGTGTGAGATTTCGTGATCGATCGGTGAATTCCATCAACAGGTTCCATTTGCCTTCGCGCATGGGTATTCGCATGGAACCGATTAACCAACCCTGGCGGTCCTTTACGCGCTCATGCAGGGAAATGGATAGCGTGTCTCTTGTAATGCCATCCTCATCCGAAACAGAAGCCTTTAATTTCAACTGGGTCGTAAAGGGCGTATTCAGCGCAAGTCGGGTATAGAGCAGTTCTCCTGAGAAGACGCGGAAATACACCGTGCTTGAATCCGCGCCGTCATGATAGAGAATGTACTCCGGATGCAAATCCCGACTTTCATAATCATAGAGGTATTGATACGAACCTGTAGGCGCAAGACTTCGATTGGAACAAGCCTGAAAAATAAGCGCTCCGGTCGCTATTAGAACTACTGCAAGTATTCGGATATTATTCCTACGCATCATTCTGCTCGGGTTATTCGTTGAATTTTGGGTGAAGCAACTAAGTCCTCCTCACTTCTCGTTTCGCAAGTTCATTAAGCCGAAACTGAGAAGGTCGTTAGCGAAATCAAAACAATGACGCTCGCAACAGCTCAGGCACTCATGATAACTTGCATCGGGTAAAAGTAGAAACTCAATGGTACGAAACTGCCAAGGTTAACAACAATAAGCTCCTGTTATTATCTTTGACCGACATGAAAAGAATCACCCATGCTTTAATGCTGATGCTGGCATTACTCTTTGTTTCACCTTCGCAAGGTGTTGCGCAAACTTCACCCGATGCACTTGCATTTTATCCCGGTGATTTTGATGCGCTGAATACGTTTATCAGCAAAGAATTGGTTTACCCCAAGGAGGAGCTGAAGAAAGGAGTGTCCGGAACGGTATACATCCAATTTACCGTTGATAGCCTTGGACATACAATCAATCATAAAGTTCAACGCAGTGCATCGCCCGGACTTGATGCAGAAGCATTGCGTGTAGCCAAGTTGATCAATGGCTTTGTGCCGGCAAAGGCCGGAGGAAAACCCGTTGCATCAGAATTCGTATTACCCATAAAATTCGTCGCTGAAACGGAGTCGGCGACCAAAGGAAAATCCAAAAAACAGAAAAAGAAGTAACGACCTTAATCAAGGAAAGAATACGTGGCTGAAGGTTGTCGCCACTCACAAAACGATAGCATCAGATGTCCCTCGCTCAGGGACAATTCATCGAGCATTACAGAATAACGTGTGCCCCATTGCTTCCATGCACTTCCCTTTTGATGCAATGAATCGTGATTTGTCAGATAGATGATTCCGGCGTGGTGACGCTGTTCCAAAACAATTCCAACCGCTTCGCCATCCTGTAAGCGCCGTGTGCTGCCATGATCCAAAAAGGCAGTCATACCGTCAACCTCCGAAAAAAATTCAAGGTCATCGCACCAATGGTGCAAACTCTCCCCTACTTCTGCATTCGCCGATGCGATGAGCGCTTGCAGCAACTGTTTGGGCATACATGCGGCAGCATCGTATCGAAAGCCATCGAATCCCATCCGAAGCCAAAAGCGCAGCACCACGATGAGTTCGCTTTGTAACTCAGGACAATCGTGGTTCAACTGTATCACGTCTTTCCAGCCGGTTCCGGCGGGTGCATGCATTTTCCCGAGAGCATCGAATCGGTAAAAATCAGGACGACCTCCCCATTCATGTGCCGGCGATGTGTGATTCAGGGGAATATCCAGAACCACCTGTAAGCCCAGTTGGTGACATTCTTTCAACCAATGTTGAAGGTCTTGCAAACTGCCCAATTCGGAATTCACTTCACCGTACCGTGTTACCGCGTAAGGTGAGGGACTGAGGTTGCGGTCGATCGGCATAACCGGCATCAAAAAGACGACATCGAATCCGGCATCGGCAACGGCCTTCATTTCTGCCGTGGCCGCAGCAAACGTACCTGCTGTTGTAAAATGGCGGATGGATAGTTCGATAATGCGCAAAATCGGTAGTATAAAAAGGGCCCGCCATTGGCGAGCCCTTTATTCAGAATGTTTGTATTACATCGGCATAAATGGGAACTGTTTGCCGGGGAAGTATCCGCTGCCACCCAATTGCTCCTCAATGCGCAGCAGTTGATTGTATTTTGCAATACGGTCGCTGCGTGAAGCGGAACCGGTTTTAATCTGACCGCAGTTGAGTGCTACAGCGAGGTCTGCAATGGTGGTATCCTCTGTTTCTCCGCTGCGATGGCTCATTACAGAGGTGTAGGAATAACGTGTGGCCAATTGCACGGCTTCAATTGTTTCGGTTAGGGAACCGATCTGGTTAACCTTGACCAAAATGGAATTGGCAATTCCTTCTTCGATGCCTCGTGCCAGGCGGCTCACGTTGGTAACGAACAAATCATCGCCTACCAACTGGATATGACCACCAAGCGCTTCACTCATCAATTTCCAGCCATCCCAATCATCCTCAGCGCAGCCATCTTCGATAGAAACAATCGGGTATTTATCACACCAGGCTTTCCAGTAGGAAACCATTTCCGAGCTGGTCAATTCCTCTCCGGTACTTTCCAAAACATACTTCTTCTTCTCGGCGTTATAGAATTCAGTGCTCGCACAATCCAATCCGATACAAATATCAATACCCGGCTTGTAGCCTGCGGCTTCGATGGCTTGCATAACAAATTGCAGTGCTTCTTCATTGCTTTTCAGATTGGGTGCAAAACCACCCTCATCACCCACATTGGTTGAAAATCCATTTCCCTTGAGCACTGACTTCAAATGATGAAATACTTCTGTACCCATGCGAAGGGATTCGCTGAATGTTTCGGCACCAACGGGCAGAATCATGAATTCCTGCACATCGACTTTGTTGTCGGCATGTGCGCCGCCATTGATGATATTCATGAGTGGAATTGGTAGCGTATGCGCTCCAATACCTCCTACATAGCGATACAAAGGCATGCCCATTGAATCTGCGGCGGCTCTTGCAACGGCCAAGGATACCCCGAGGATCGCATTTGCTCCCAGGATTGCCTTGTTTTCGGTTCCATCAAGGGCGATCATGGTGTGATCGATTGCAGATTGATCGTACACGGAAGCACCCACCAGGGTATCATTCAGGGTGGAAACCACGTTTTGAACGGCTTTAGTGACACCCTTTCCGAGATACTGTGATTTGTCCATATCTCTTAATTCCACCGCTTCATGAACACCGGTGCTGGCGCCACTAGGCACCGCTGCGCGACCTACGTGGCCGTTGTCGGTATAGACTTCTACTTCTACGGTAGGATTACCGCGCGAGTCGAGAATTTGACGCGCGTGGATTTTCGCAATAATTGACATACTTGTTTTCTTTTAATTCGTTATTACTAAGGAGGAGGAAGTCCATTCTTTCATTGAGACGTTCTTCCGCTCAGTTAATGTGCGGCAATCGTTTTACCGGCTGCAATATTCGTGATAAAATCATCAAACAGATAACGGGAATCGTGAGGACCTGCACTTGCCTCAGGATGGTACTGAACGGAGAATACCGGTCGGTGCGTCAACTGAATACCGGCAACGGTGTCATCATTGAGATGCACATGAGAGATGCGCACATTGGGATTACCGGCAATTGAATCCCGCGAAATCACGAAACCATGATTCTGGCTGGTGATTTCGCTTTTACCCGTAATCAGGTTTTTAATTGGATGGTTGATTCCACGGTGGCCATTGAACATTTTTACAGTTTTGAGGCCTTGTGAAAGTCCGATGAGTTGATGACCGAGGCAGATTCCAAAACCGGGAATTCCGGTATCAATCAGCTCACGAATGAGGCCGATGGTTGTCGGCATCGCCGAGGGATCGCCAGGACCGTTACTATACATGATGCCATCAGGCGAGAACTCGAGGACTTCCTCCTTCGTGGCATTGAGAGGAAATACGCGCAAGAAGCAG
>CANHYZ010000010.1 GCA_947464885.1 Flavobacteriales bacterium | reverse complement strand
TCCTTTTGGAGAGGGGTTGGGGGTGAGGCCCGGAGTGTTCAAATACGAAGAACAACATTCGAATGAAAACATGTCGCCCCGCTGGGGCTCATGCACAAACGACTCCCTTCTTGCTAGTGATATATCGCCTCTACGAGGCTTGATGCGGCGCGGATTTTCACAAGCAGCAGGAGTGCCCCAATCAGCCACACCTGCCCTACTCCCCTCTCCTTTTGGAGAGGGGTTGGGGGTGAGGCCCGGGGCGCAAGCCCACCATTTCAATGGTGGGCGCCGAAAAGTGAGCACCTTGTATAGCGTCAAATAATACGAGCTCAGCCTATATCAATGGCCCACGGCTGAAGCCTTGGGCTGTGCCAAGCCGATTCACGCAGGGTTAATCCCTAAGGCAACGAACAGAAAAGCCATCTTGCCTATCGTTGTAGTCCCTGCCGGCAATGCCAAAGTCGTAATACAGGAAGCGGCCCCACGCGTTGCCGGTATCGTACTCTGAAGAACTCCACCAGTAACCGATGTAGCCAATGCTGTTGTATTCTCCATTGCCGTCGCGGTAGCCCCCGGGAGCCCCTGAAAAACCGCTCACATTGCTGGCCATTTCATTGGGTGCATACCACAACCCGGTCCCGTCTTCAATGGTTCCTGTTGTTTTCATCATGCCACCTGCGATGTTTGGGTTATTACCTCCGTCAGCCGTTGGATCTAAGAAATTAATCATCGTGCTCCATTCCGCATCGCTCGGCACATGCCAATCGGCCGGCGCTAGTTGCTTGCGCAGCGCAGGATCGGCTTCTGATGCTGCGTCATGAATACCTACCACTGCATACCAGTTGTATAATCGACCATAGCTAGCTGCATAGTTCACACTATCATTCATGTACCAGCACCATGCACCGGTGGTGAGACTATCCCATTCCGTTGGGTTGGTTACCTGCGGTATGGGCGTGCCATCACGATAGGTCGCCACACTCAAGTTTTCACTCATCCACTCTTGCGAGCCGATGATGACTGAGGTGAATGCGTCGTTCTCTTGGTCGGTACCGCCTGCGCCAGGTTGGCCATAGGTAACACAATCGAGCACGTTCACATCCACCGGGTTTACTCCTGCTGCAAGTGTTATCGCTTGTGGATTGCTAGCGCATATATCATTTCCTTCATAATACCAACCACTCACCGCATTGCTGCCGGTGCAAGTCAACAGCTCATAGGAGCCATTCTCTGTAGAAACAAAACCACCGCTTTCTAAATACACGTAACCCGCAACAGGAGTTCCTGAAGCATTCAGCAACTGCCCTTGTAATAGCGCTGCGTCGGGTAAATTCGTGATGCTCCAGGTAGTGTTGTAATCGGCTGTAAGGGGACCTATGCTTGCGGTGTATACCAGCACTTCGCTGTTGCCGCAAATGATGTACACACTTACTTCCAACACTTCGTTGGCCGGAATAAGACCTGATACAACTCCATTTGAATCCGTGTAGCCATCGCGCGGCCCGAACACCGTGCTGGTGATGACCACGTGCGCGCCTTCAATCGGATTGGCGCTGCCGCCATGGGCATCGTCGAGTAGGGTGAGCGTAAACATCACTGCCTCGGCAGGAATATCGCAGTTCCAAAAGGAAAAGTGCGACACCTCACCTTCGTACACGTTGCCGCTGAGCGCAGCCTCACCCTCGTGCACCCAATAGCCTTGGGTTTCGCTGTAATGCCAGAGTGGAATGGTGCTCGGTGCATCGGCGAGCAATGAAGCAGGAACTTCAAAACGCACGGTAGCGGTGTTGCCGGAGAGCAGTTGCAACTCCTGGCCGCCGTCGTCGGTAAGCTCCACACCGGCCATGCCGAGCGAGCGCAACACGTCGAACTGCTGTCCGTTGGCTCCTAACAAACTACCGGGCATTTGCTGCGACATATTCCAGGTATCCGAAGGATCGATGCTGTTGATGGCCACATTCACGTTACCGCTGTAAGGCTGTCCGTTGAGCGCAATACTGCCGGGAGCAAAATCAATCGTCACATTTTCCAAACTCACCTGTCCTCCTGCTGCTGCGCTAAAACTTCCTGCATCGTTTTTCGCCAACAGCGCAATGCGCACGCGGTTTTGTCCGTCGGTAGGCACAAACGAACGTGAGCCATCGAAGTAACCTGCCTTCGACACTTTCACCAGTGCGATATTTTCAAACCCCGCGATGTCTAGCAAGCGAAAAAATCCGCGTTCATCCGTGAGCGTAGACTGCGCCCCATAGCCCGCCTGTACCATTGCACCCGTGAGCGGATTGCCGCTTTCATCAAACACCTGCCCTACCACATCCACCGTGCGGCTGTTGCCCACGAGTGTTCCCGGGGTCGGCGTAGTGTTGTCGGGAGGAGTATCGTTATCCTCATCCTTTTTACACGAAACAATAAATGCGAGTGTAGCGAATGCCATGCATGCTGCGAGCAAGCGTGCGATGCGGCGGTATGAAGGGGTGTTCATGGATTGGTGGGTTGGATTATTGAATGGGCTAATATAAAGGATGACGGATGACGGATGACGGATTACAGATTGGGGGAAGTACAAATTACAAATGACTAAGTACGGGCAAGGCATGCCTTCTCATGGGCAGCAGGGGTGCCTTTATCAGCCACACCTGCCCTGCTCCCCTCTCCTTTTGGAGAGGGGCTGGGGGTGAGGCCGGGGGTGAGGCCCGGAGTGTGCAAATACGAAGAACAACATTCGAATGAAAACATGTCGCCCCGCTGGGGCTCATGCTCAAACGACTCCCTTATTGCTAGTGATATATCGCCTCTACGAGGCTTTATGAACCTTTCACCGATTCACTCTTTCGACACGTAGCTAGTGAATGTTTCGCCTCTACGAGGCTTGATGAAAGGCCAGGAAAACCACTTCACCATTTCACCACTTCACCATTTCACTATTTCACCACTTCGCCCCTACCTCACCTCTCTCCTAGTCCTTCCAAAAACACCCAACGGCAATTTCACGCCGGTTTTGGCTTCGAGGTAGAGCTCGCCAATAGTTAGCGAACTACCGGCGTGTTCCTTCAAGAGGTTTTCAATGACTAGTGCTGAGAGCCCAAGGCTGTATGCATTAAGTATGAGGAAATGTTCTTTCGGATCGAGAATTTGCAGCACGCCGCGCATCATTTCAGCGATGTTTTCTTCGAGCTTCCACTTCTCCCCTTTCGGTCCGTGACCGAAGGCCGGTGGATCGAGGATGATACCGTGATACGTGTTTTCACGCCGCACTTCACGCTGAACAAACTTCAAGGCATCATCTACCATCCAGCGAATGTCGGTGAGACCGCTGAGCTGCATGTTTTCATTGCTCCATGAAACGACTTGCTTTATGCTATCAACGTGCGTAACCTCTGCACCGGCGGCAGCGGCAGCAAGTGAGGCTCCGCCGGTATAAGCGAATAGGTTCAGGACACGTGGCTTGGCCGTCTTCATACTTCCAATGGAGTCGACGATATAATCCCAGTTCGACGCCTGTTCGGGAAATACCCCTACATGTTTAAACGCTGTGAGACCAAGACGAAAAACAATGTCCTCATTGTTGTTGAGGGTGTATTTCATGCGCCACTGATCGGGCATTTTCTTGATCCTCTGCCATTCACCACTGTTGCTTGTTTTCTGAACAAAACGCACATGCGCTTTACTCTTCCATTCGCCTTCAGTCAGAATTTTCGGCCACACGGCTTGTGGTTCAGGACGAATGGTAATGAATTCTCCAAAGCGCTCTAGTTTCTCGAAATCGCCGCAATCGAGCAATTCGTAATCCTTCCAGCGGGTTGGTGTATCAAGTATGATGGCAGACTGCATGGCACAAAGGTAAATGCCTTCACGCTATCTTCGCGCTGTTATGCGGATTGCACTCATTGGAAATGGAAATTTGGCCTGGCATCTAAGTCGGGCTATGCGCCATGCCCGTTTGCATATCCACGCGCACTTGTGCCGTCATAACGACGAATCACAGGGCTGGGAACTCCATCGGAGCTGGGATACAATGCCTGCAGACTTTGACGTGTATTTCGTGGCGGTACCGGATTCAGCTATTGCAGAAGTTTGCACGCACATCAGCGATAAGTCAACGGTTGTTCATTTTGCCGGAGGAAGCGACATTCAAGCCATTCCGCAACGTCATCGCGCCGTTTGCTGGCCGTGTCAGACGCTTACTCGCGGGACTGAAATCGACTACTCAACGATTCCCGTTTTGTATGAATGCGCTGATGAAAACACCGAACGCATTATCGAGCAAACGTTGAAGAAGGCCTGGGGAACTTGGACCAAAGCCGATGGAAAGCAACGCCTGGCAGCGCATGCAGCCGCTGTTTTTTCCAACAACTTCACCAATCATATGCAGCACATCGCTCATCAGTTGCTGTTGGAAGCAGGGCTAAATCCACAGCTCCTGCATCCTATGGTGAAAGCGCACATGCAATTGCTCGACAACCACGAGCCTTCGCAAGTGCAAACAGGGCCGGCGCGCAGAAACGACCTCATCACTGTGGAGAAACACACACAGCTTCTGAGTAAGCACAACGATTGGAAGAAATTGTACGAGCTCATCACCGAAGACATCATCAACACCCACCATAACAAGGGCGAAGGACCAAGGGCGAAGGACTAAGGTCCGCCCCCACCTCAACCCTCACCCCTAACCCCTCACACCTCACACCTCACACCTCACCCCTCACCCCTAACCCCTCATGAACTACAAAGCCAAACTCAAAACCATCAACACCTTTTGTTTCGACGTTGACGGTGTATTCACCAATAACATCGTGTGGCTGATGCCGGATGGAGAGCAAGTACGCACAGCCAATGTGCGTGATGGTTATGCTGTGCAACTGGCGGTTAAGAAAGGATTGCGCATAGCGATTATCAGCGGTGGAAAGAGCGAGGCTGTTCGCAAGCGCTTTGAAATGCTGGGTGTCACTGACATCTATTTGGGTTCAGCCAAGAAGATCGATGTGTTCAAGCAATTCCTGGAAAAGCACGCGATTCTGCCGGAAGACGTCTGTTACATCGGAGATGATATTCCGGATTATGCGGTGATGAGTCACTGCGGACTTGCCGTATGTCCGGCTGATGCGGCTTCAGAAATCAGAAGCATTGCCGATTACATATCACCGAAAAAAGGCGGTGAAGGTTGTGTTCGTGACGTGCTCGAGCAAGCTTTAAAGTTGAAAAGCATGTGGATGGATGAAGAAAGTATGGTGTGGTAATAACACCTGTACAAAATAATTTTGGCCAAACAGCGTATACTCTGACAGCACGATGAAATGGTTTTTCAGCATTCTTTTTGTGATCATCCCGATGGGCATGTTCGCGCTCTCACCGGAAGAGGCTGAGTTAAAGCTTTCGGAACTTCACAAACAGCTATCAGCTTCTGAAAGCGACGTTCGCAGCGATTCCATTTGCGAAGCTATGCGACAAACATTCATTGGTATTCTGGATCAAAGCGAAACATTCGAATTCCCCTTTAAGCAACTGCAGTTCTGCACGCTTACCTCCAAAGACAAACGCATCCGTCTCTTCAACTGGAATCTCCCCTATCTCGACGGCACGCACAAATACTTTTGCTTTCTGTTGGTGCGTGATCTAGAAACGAAAGCGCATGTGTGGTATGAACTCGAGGATGCGCTTCATGAACCCGAAAAACTAGAACAACGCTTCCTCACCATCGACAAATGGCTTGGGGCCTTGTATTATGAAATTATTCCCATGGGCCCCAAAGGACGCGGTGATACGTACACGTTGATTGGCTGGGATGGTAAAGACAACCTCACAACGCGCAAGATCATTGACGCCATCACGATTACGGGTGAAAAGGTTCGACTCGGAGCAACGCTCTTTGAATACGCCGGTGAAACGCGCAAACGCATCATTCTGGAATACAGCAACGACGTCAGCGCATCGGTTAAATACCACCCCAAAAAGGACTGCATCGTGATGGATCATCTCTCACCCAAAAACCCTATCATGACCGGTATTTACGCCGATTACGGTCCTGATGGAACCTACAGCCTCTTCATTCTGAAAAAAGGCAAATGGATCTACATGGATGAAATCGACATCAGTCAGTTCGCCGAAGGCAATGACCGACCGTTTCGTGATCCGCGATTACCGCAGAACTAACGTTTACTGCTTGCGGAATTTGATTTCTTCGCTGATCAGTCGGCCTTCAATTTTCACAACGTAAAAACCGGTTGCCAACGCATCGATACCCAATGGAATCGTCGTACTGCCCACCATTACCGGAGACTGCACTTGCGAAATCAGCTTACCTGTCAGGTCGTAAATGCGCAATTGGACGATGTCCTCCACCGATGAATCAACCGTAAGGTTCGCGTCGCCGGCCGTTGGATTTGGCCAAAGTGTAGCTTGCATTTTAACTGCAGACTCCATCGTCTTCTGCATCCCCTGCTGCATTTGAGCAGCAGCCGGCGTCTGATAGGTCAGTGTACCGAAGTTGATGTAATTCACCCATTCCGGATGATCGATAAACGGATTGCGGTTGAATTGCTTGCTTTGGATAAAGTCGTTGCGAGCGATCTCATAATTATCCGGAACATCATTGCTATGCCACGTTAATAACGTTGCAAGATCTTGTGGATCCTCGCTAAGCCCCGGAAGAATCACGTTATTCAGGTTGTTGAACGTCCAGTTAAATCCGCTCACGCCATTGTAGCGTAGCGACATATACAACAATGAACGCGCTGCATCACCCTTGTGAATCTCACGCGGCTCATACACCGTGTTGCCATTGACATCCAAACCATAAGTCCCTTCGAGATAAGTGCTGATTGGAGTTACCACTTCGCCCAGCGGATGATTACTGCGAACTGCGTTGGCATTGTTCTGATTAACCGGGAATAAATGATGCTGGTCGGCATACTCATTGAGTGCCGTTCCTCCACCACTTGGCATCCACGAAACACACCACGTATGTTCACGACTGAAAATAGTGTTTGGCGTCCAGGCAAAAGTGCCTGAGTAGTTCTGCGTTTGACCGGAGTAGATGCACAATAAACTACGTTGTCCACCTGGCGCTTCGCGTGAGGCAAACTCGGTCACCATGGTTTCATCATACAAGTCGTAAGACACCTTGGTGTAAGGTGAACGGATGCGCGTCTGAAGATCAGCAACCAACGTTGTATTCATCGGATTGATGGCGCTGAAATACGTTCCCTCCATGGTCGCTACGCTCGTGACATTGCCGGTCAGCGGAGCAGCTTGCAAGTAGTTGCGCGTGCTGGAAGTTCCATTGAAGGAATAGATAGCATAATGATAAGTCGTGTTGGCCACCACCGAACGTTGCAGATAGGTCAGTGCGGTACCGGCCGACATCACCACTGCATTTCCAATCACATCACCCACCACGTAAGCCACACCATCTGCCGGTGCGGTTGTGGGCGTCGAACCAATACTGCGCAATACCAAATAGCCCGAAGGCGCAGGACTTGCAGCGGTGAAGGTGACATTGTAATTGAATGACTTGATGTTGCTGAACGACAGATTCGCCGGTTGAGCCGTTGGCTCGGGCGACATGGTACCAAAGGCGAATGTCCACGCCGGAAAAGTCGTAATACGTGTGTCGGTCCTGTTCCAGTTATTCTGATTCGCAATAGAGGAAAGCAAGGTCGCCTTCGGAGCATTGTTGGTCACGATGGTATACGCCCCATTATCTCGCTCGGTAGAAAATGCAAGCGCGGTAGAACCAACGGTAAGCGCAGCGGGACGACGAGAGTTTGTGGTATTGACAGATCCCGTTACCCATGGGTTCGAGCTTACTCCGAAAATGAATGACGGTGCAGTCGCTGTTCCCTGGTAAACGAGTATTTGGTCTCCAGTTGTTCCCAAGGACACGGTTGTTGGTGTAAGCGAGTGCACAGTACCTGCCGGAAAATCAACTGAAGCGGTCCATGTATCTGTTCCTTCGGCTGTAGTTAACGCCGAGCCATTCCATGCGTTATCCGTAAACTTAACTTGTGTTCCCGCAGCGATATTGACCAGATTTACGAATCGAATTACATCCGGATCGTCGCCATTAAAACCAATAACGGCAATATCCCCGGGTGTTAAGGTGGTTTGAGCGAAAGCGCTAAACACCAATGAAAAGGCCAATAAGCATAGTATAATCTTCTTCATCTTACTTAAAGTTTAGCGTGCAATGTATAAAATTATCTCATCAAACAAAGAAATGACTCCAATCAGTTGGGACACGTATTTCCATAGAGCGAAATAAAGAGCAACAAATCTGAAACGCCCACAAGGCCATTGTCGTCGAAATCGCCCGGGCAAGCGTCGTTGCAAATAAACTCACAGCTTAAGTCATCCACTGTTGCGGTTTGATTGTAGTTCACCGCCTGCGGGTACATACAGCCGGGAATTTCCTCAACACCACAAGCGGAAACTTCGATAGTGAAGGTTGTCGAAGCGCTACCAATCGCATTGGAAACATTGAGTGTAATGGGAAAGCTTCCCGCATCATTGTAGCAGACTGATCCCGGATTTTGAACCTGTGAAGAGACAACAGATACAGCCCCTTCAAAAGCCCAGTCCCATTGCGTCGGATTACCGGTTGAGGCGTCACTCACGTCAATACAATCCCCTGCACAAATCTGACTTTCACTTACGTCGATTGCAGCCACGGGAGGCAATGGCTGTGTGCCCGGACAGCAATTACCTCCATTGGAAATAGAATAACCACCGGATGCCCAGCAACCATATTGTGTGAAATAGTAATACAGCGAACCACCGAACTCATTCAAGAAATAAGCAACCACCTGTTCGGCCGTATTGCAGCCACCTTGACTGCCCTCTCCGCAGGAATAGGCGCAAATCATACTGCTATAGCCATCGCTATCGGCAAGCACGGAGGCGGGCGCAAACAATACATCAGTGAGCACCCCGGCCGGTGCTTCAATATTCGTGGAAAGCACGTCCGCACCACAGTTGTTGCTGTCGCCCTGAAAGCCGGCATATCGGACCTCCGTTACATTCGACGCAAAAGGCCCGGTAATCGTGATCTCACAATCTTCATAGGTGCATACCCCAATATGCAAGTCCGGAATATCCTCGTCAATCGTGATATTCAGGGCACCACCATCATAATTAGCGAAGATGATGACGTTGCCTGAGGTGTTGCAGAATTGGGCCATGGCAACTGATGCCACTAGCCAACATGCGCAGGTGAGATGGAATTTCATGGAGTGGATTTTAGGAGCAAGATAAGAAGGATTGCAGGATTGTAGGATTGTAGGATTGCAGGATTGTAGTGGCCCACAAACCCCATTCTCATTCTGCTACTGTTTCTCATTCTTGCATTTTCAGAAACACAGCGAGAATCGTCACTTTTTCCCAAGCCCACTCATTAACATTCTGCTACTGTTTCTCATTCTTGCATTTTCAGGAACACAGCGAGAATCGCCACTTTTCCCAAGCCCACTCATTCTCATTCTGCTTCTGTTTCTCATTCTTGCATTTTTAGAAACGGAACGAGAATCAGAATGAGTGCCTCGCCAACTTCGCTCCTCGCCCTTCGCCCTTCGTCCTTATTTTCGCATCTCGAATGCAAAACCACCCCGTCATATTCACCCTCAGCAACGGACTGCGTGTTGTTCATCAATACCTGCCCAGAGAGGTCGCCCACTGCGGACTCATGATTGGCGCGGGCAGTCGCGATGAGGCGAATAATGAGCACGGACTGGCGCACTTCCTCGAGCACTGCCTGTTCAAGGGAACAGTGAAAAGAAAAACCTTTCACATCCTGAGCCGACTCGATGCCGTGGGCGGTGAGCTTAACGCATTTACCTCGAAAGAGGAGACCTGGATTCACGCTTCACATTTGAAGGAAGACTATGAGCGCGCCATCGAACTCATCGCCGACATTTCCTTCAATGCCACATTTCCCGAAAAAGAAATTGAGAAGGAGAAGGAAGTCATCTATGACGAGCTAAATAGCTATAAGGACAGTCCGGCGGATCTCATTTTTGAAGACTTCGACCAGTTGCTTTTTGGCAAACATCCCTTTGGCCGCACCATCATCGGCACGGAGCAAACGCTGAAGCGGTTTACCCGAGATCATCTCGACCGTTTTCACAAGCGCATGATGCATCGCGACAATCTCATCTTCTCTTCGGCAGGTAACATCAGCCCAGAGAAATTGCAAGCGATGCTCGAAAAGCACATGGGGAGTTTCAAGTTGAATGCACGGAAGCTCAAGCGCGACAAGGTCAAGGCCTTTCACTTCGAACACCGTGTCGAAAAGAAAGACATCCATCAGGTGCACTACCTTCTGGGCATGCCAGCCTATGACTTCGACCACAAAATGCGACCTGCTTTATCGCTGCTCAACAACGTTATTGGCGGGCCGGCGATGAACAATCGATTGAGTATGCGTATTCGGGAAAAGCACGGCATTGCGTATCACGTAGATTCAAACTACAGCCCGTTTTCCGATACCGGCATTTTCACCGTCTACCTCGGCACCGACAAAGAGAACTTGAAAAAAAGCAAGGAACTCATTTGGCAGGTGCTCAACGAGTTTAAAAAAGAACACATGAGTGTCCGCGCTTTATCGGATGCTAAAAAACAAATCATCGGACAAATCGCCTTGGCTCAAGATAGCGGTAGCGCCATCATGTTCAACATCGCGAAAAGTTTGATGCTCTTCAATCGCATCGATACACTGGAAGAATTATTTGAAAAGATCCACGAAATATCGGCGGCAGACATCCACCATGTGGCGCATGATATCTTCAATGCGCAGCGTTCGACGAGTATCACCTACACGAACTGAGTGAGGGGTGAGGGGTGAGGGGTGAGGGAGTACCCTATAAACCTACAATCCTATAATCCTATAATCCTTTCCCGCAGTTACACCCCCGAAATCCGATGCACATCCGCATTGTTCTCCTCAATATCATTCTTCACTTTTCGAATGCGCTGCGCAACGGTCGCCATGTCGCTATAACCGTTGTGAAATAACCTGAGCAGCGCTTCCTCACTATTGTCGGCAGCACGGGCCATTTTCTCGAGGATATCGTAGCCTGATTTGCGCAACCACAGTATCGCATTAGGCATGCCCTCTGCACCATTGATAAGCGCCATCAAATGCGGGAATCCGTTGTCCATGAGCCATTGCCTTGGCTCAGGCTGATTGTGCAATGCGAAGACAAATACAGCGAGTTCGGGATACCCGTTTTGCATCAGCCAATCGCGTATATCCTTGTTACCCGATATCGCTTCGGCCCAGGCGAGTACAACCTTGGCAGGATAGGCAATCTGGGGAGCGGAGGGATCTGACAAGGGGTGAGGAATTACAGATGACGGATGAAAGATGACGGATTACGGATTGGCTGGAGTTGGGAGTTCAGCGCTGAGGGTGGGAAGATCGCGGCTCACCTTTTTGAATAAGCCCTGCAACACTTTACCGGGACCTACTTCAATCACTTCGGTGCAGCCATCGGCAATCATCTGTTGCATGGTTTGGGTCCAGCGCACAGGAGCTGTGAGTTGCTTCACCAAATTCAGTTTGATTTGCTCGGGATCACTGACGGCTGATGCTGTTACATTTTGATACACGGGGCAAATCGGCGTAGCAAAATGTGTCGCTTGTATTGCCGCTTCCAACTCAACGCGTGCAGGCTCCATTAGCGGACTATGGAAAGCACCACCGACTTGAAGTTTCAGAGCACGTTTTGCGCCTGCAGCCGTTAGCGCCGCACACGCTGCGCCAATAGCTGCATTTTCACCCGAGATGACCAATTGTCCGGGACAGTTATAATTGGCTGCGACGACGACGCCTTCAGTTTCAGAGCATATACGTTCAACGACATCATCTTCCAATCCGAGAATGGCAGCCATTGTTGATGGGTTCTGTTCACAGGCCTTCTGCATAGCCATGGCACGCGCATACACTAAACGAAGTGCGTCTTCAAAAGCGAGTGCCTTATTCGCTACCAGCGCTGAAAATTCACCCAAGCTGTGTCCCGCCACCATGTTGGGTTGAAATGAATCGCCCAGGCAACTCGCTAAGACAACACTATGCAGGAAGATAGCAGGTTGCGTTACACGCGTCTGCTTCAAGTCCTCTTCCGAACCTGAAAACATGATATCGGTAATGCGAAAACCGAGAATATCGTTGGCTTGCTCCAACATGGCCTTTGCCGAGGCGGAGCTATTAAATAACTCCTGGGCCATACCCGGAAACTGCGACCCTTGGCCGGGGAATACGTATGCTTTCATAAACAAATTGTTTGGGCAAATCTAGGAAAGTTGAAGTCGTCCAAAAACGATTGATTTCCACAACCAAATCCAAATGAAATGTAAAATTTGCATAGTCAACTTCGCTTCACCCTACTTTCACCACGAACAAGAATCCATGAGTCGGAGAACCATTATCATAGTCATCGCCCTTGCGATTGTATCGCTTGGAATCATCATTGCCGGTCAAGTTTTTTGGGTCAAAAAAGCGTATGCCCTGCAGGAAGAGCAATTCAATCGCCGCGCTTTTGTCGCCATAAGTGAAGTGGTGCAAACGATTCGCGCCATGAATCGCGACTCGGCGGCAACGGAGCCTGTGCGACAAGTGGGCAACAATTACTTCGTTGCCAACATCAACGACACACCCCAACCCTACTTGCTGGAGAACTTATTGAAAGAAGAATTCAAGCGTTCCCAGTTGCAGGAAGATTTTGAGTATGGCATTTATGACTGCTTTACTGATTCCATTGTATTTGGAAGTAAAATCTCCTTCAAGCCGGGTCGGGAGCGCGAGCAAGCCAAACAGATACACAAATTGAAAGACTTCGAGCCGGACGGACATTACTTCGGTGTGGTGTTCCCCAACCGGTCATCCTTCATTCTCCAACAGCTCGATTTTTGGATGTATTCGAGCATTGTCATTATTCTCATTATTATATTCTTTAGCTACACGATTTACGTCATCCTTCAGCAAAAGCGACTATCTGAAATCCGGACAGATTTCGTCAACAACATGACGCATGAATTGAAGACGCCTATTTCCACCATTGGCCTATCGGCTGAGGCGATTATCTCACCGTCAGTGAGCGGTTCACCGGAGCGTGTTAAGCAATACGTCAACATTATCCGTAATGAAAACTCACGCCTGCGCTCGCAGGTGGATCGTGTGTTGCAAATCGCTTCCCTTTCTCCGCGCAAAGTGGCGTTATCTCAGGAGATCATCGACCTGCATGAGGTGTTGCGCACGGCTGCTGCAACCTTTGAGGTGCAGGCTGCTGAACAAGACGGTACACTTTCGATATCCCTTGAGGCACTTCAGGCGCAAGTCAAAGGAGACCGCGTGCATATCACGAACGTGGTGTATAATCTGCTTGACAATGCCGTGAAGTATTCTCCTGACAAACCGAAAATTCACATCCGCACCTTCAATCGCGACAATCGTTTCTTTCTTGAAATAAGCGACAATGGCATTGGGATTAACAAGGCCAATCAGAAACTCATTTTCGAAAAGTTCTATCGTGTTCCAACGGGAAATCTGCATGCAGTGCGAGGTTATGGGCTTGGCTTGTTTTACGTGAAGACCATCATCAAATCGCATGGTGGAAAGATTACGTTGACCAGTGAACCGGGCAAAGGGAGTACCTTTCAAATTCAACTCAAGTGTATATGAAAGAAAACGACAAGGCCAAGGCTATGATATTATTGGTTGAAGACGATTTCAACCTAGGGTTTGTGGTGCAAGATCTCTTGCGTGAAGAAGGCTATAAAGTACACTTGTCTAAAGACGGCAAGGAAGGATTGATGCAATTCAATCGTGAGCCCTATGACCTGATATTGCTCGATGTGATGATGCCCAAGAAAGATGGTTTTTCATTGGCCGAGGACATCCGCAAGATTAACGCCGAAGTGCCAATTATCTTTTTGACCGCGCGTGAATTGCCGGAAGATAAAATCAAGGGACTACGTTTGGGTGCAGACGATTACATCACCAAACCGTTTAGCGGCGAGGAGTTGGTGTTGCGCATCAAGAACATCTTTCGACGCACTTCGACGATTAAAGACGAGAGTGAGCGCAAGGACAAGTTCACCATTGGCAAGTTCGAATTCAATGCAACGAATTATGAGCTAAGCGATGGTGTCGAAAAGAAAAGCCTAACCAAGAAAGAATCGGAACTACTCCGCATACTCGCCATGCACCAGGGCCAGGTCATCGAGCGTGAAATCATCGCCAACATGGTCTGGGGCGACGACAGCTACTTCGTGGGTCGCAGCATGGATGTATTCATCACCAAGCTGCGCAAATACTTAAGCAGTGATGAGCGCATCGCGATTGTCAATGTACACGGGGTGGGGTTTCGGTTGGAGGTGACTAATAGCCTAGAATAATCAGTTAAGCCATTACCACTCAAGCTTAGTAACCATAGAAATCAAAGGCTAACCCAAATGCCCAATCGAAGTGACCGAGACTCGTGTTGAAAGCAAAACCGGTATTGGCATGAAAGCGTTCTACGATAAAGCAAACCCCCAACTCCAGCTCCATTCCCAAACTACTATTCTCTGAATCCTTCACAATGATATAATCCAAATTTGAACTTGACCAGTAAGGATAGTACCTTGTTTCCCTTGTCAAGCCAAGGCCACCGTATACACCCGGAAAAATCAAACGCCCCAAATCAGTACCGAGTATCTTGGAAGCACCCAGAGTAAATGTGGTTCGGTTATAGAAAAGTTTCCAGTCATTATCCCGCTCATAATCTTGCATATCAAAGGTTCCAGAGTCGTAAGCATCGACAATGTATACCCCACCCATACCATTCGAAATGGTGTATGCGTCATAATCCAATCCGGCAAATTGAAAACGGACGTTTCCATAGACTCCCCAACCACTGGGGAAGTAAGCGAACTCGCTCAGTCCAAAAGGAGCCCAGTAACTTCCACCGTAACCCATAAAACTCTGTCGCATAAACCTGTTGCGACTATCTGCGCTTTCCTTTGCCGTGGAATTACTCGTATAACTATCGGAAGGCGGATTTTGAGGTTGATTGCTAATTTGTGTTGGTGCCGGAGTTATTGGCACAGGCGACGGTGCAGGAGCCGGAGCCGGAGCTGGCGTTAGTGGTTCACTCTTTTCAACAGGCGTATTAGTAATTGGATTAAATACATCCTTCGTTCCATCCTTGTATCGTACCATAAAGACCTCACTCTTGGCGATGGAATAGATAGGCCCAGAAACGGATTGATCAGCTCTCCTAAATTCTATTTCAATAGAACCAATCCTTTCCACTTTACAAGAAATCTCACTACCATCCCTTTTGATGATGATATCCTGAGCTAGCAAGACCGAGCTAAAAAGCATTATTACCGCGGAAAACCAAAATTTCATAATCATTAAGTATAAAACCGTTTATAACACTATGGTTAATATTCTAGACAAATTCAAAAAGCTGACAACTGCTCGTAACCACAACGCTACCTGACCAATACTCACCCGTCGAAGCGGTTGCTGTGTAATAATAAGACCCTGCACTCAGACTAAAATTTGCGCAACCCGAATAATCGCAGTTCGAAGCATCTACCGTTTCGGTGATTTGGGCACTGTATCCAGAAATAGTCACCGTTACTACACCAACCCAGCTTTGATTATTATAGAACGTCAGGTTAGCATTACCATTGCCGCCGCCGCCACCGCCAAAACCATATTCACAGCTGCCGTCATCTGTAAATGCATCGGGTTCGAAATTCGTTGCTGTTAAATCCGTACAACCACTGTAACGACTGCAGCTCCAGAGCGAAATCATAACGAAAGCCAAAAAAGAAAATGCTAAAATTCTTGTCATGATGATTATATTATTACTTGTGGATCTCTTTTTACATCACTAATTATCCCGGATAGTAAAATCTGATCCGCTGAACTTCAAAGGAACCATTACCGGTTCTTTGCGCTGAACCACCGAGGGTCGGCTGCAGATTAAATGAGAAATCACCAACCATTATGGAGTCGGATCTCGATACATTCACATTGATTACTCCGGTGTCGAGACTATTACCGATAAAAGAATCATTGGCACCGTTGACATTAAGCGTGTGAACAACCTGAACCAATGCCGTTGGTGTTGAAATCTGATTTGAATATGTTCCGACCTCAGGAAAACCATACGCTGTCAGGGTAGAGCTCGGATAAATTGTCAGACCCAGCACAAAAGGATTTATATAATAGGTAGTCTCGTAGTTAATAGAAAATGCTACCGGATCATTGCTCGAGTTAGCGCGCAAGTAACCTGACCCAAATAGACCATCCGGTTCACCCAAATTTTGCGAAGCCGAAAAATCTTCGCTATTGGCAGCTGAAGACCCAACAGATACGTCAATTTGATTTACCACATAGCGGTACTCAAATTCATCACTAACTACTACTGACTTCTCCAAAGTAAAAGACTCTCCGCACTGCATGAGGCCCGAGCACTTTACGGTAAAAGTGCCGTTAGAACTAAATGCGTGTGTAGGGGTTGTTCCTTGAGAAGTCTGACCATCGCCAAAATCCCAAGTGATCGATTCAAATGCACCAACCGTATTCACCGTAAAGTCGAACACCCGATAATCGGTGTGACTTCCTGAAAACTCAAAATCCAAGGTTGAGT
>CANHYZ010000009.1 GCA_947464885.1 Flavobacteriales bacterium | reverse complement strand
GTATAGACTTCCTGGCCTTGATGTGGTCTAACAGAGGCGCCAAATGTTCGTTACCCAGACTGACCGTTGAGCGTTCGAATTGGATAACCCGACTCAGTGAAGCATCATCGGGGTTAGGGGAGATGTTCACTCGGTTAATAATCTTCTCAATGGCGCTTTCGTATTGCTTGAATATCGGTATGCCCTTGAATTGCTCAAGCGTGGCCGTTGCAAATCGAATGGCCTCAAGATCCTCATCTCCCAGAGAAAGCTCCGAAATACTATAGCCTTCTTCCTCGTAATGGTAGCCACCGTTTTGTTTGGAAAACTTAATCGGCGCGTAATAGCCGAGTTCGCCCTCATTCTTCATGGCCCAGATGTCTTTGTCGATTGTGCTCAGGGAAATAGCGTCTCCACCGCTGCCAAATAGCGCATCCTCACATGCTTGACGCAAATCCTCACGGCTAGGATATGGCTTCCCCTTATTGGTGAGGCAGCGATCAATGATGCGGTAACGGAGAAGTGCGTACTTATTGGCCGGCATAGGAGTATATCGGCCTCAAAGATGCGCTAGAGGGCTCGAGCTTTTTGGATTGTTACAAAAAAAAATCGCTCCGGTAGGGGAGCGATTTTGAAGAATTATTGTGAATTATCTAGTGTTCATTTGCCTGATACAGCGGCACGGCAACCTCATAAAACTTTTTACGGTGCTCCGTCATGGCCTCCTTGTTCCACTTCATCTCATGTTGATTGACGGAGCAAATGCCATAAGGCTTTTTACACATCTCCTTCAATTCAGCATTGTCCAAGCTTTTATACAGGTCAATATCCATCGGGCATTTCAAGGCACTGCCGTCGGCCGGATGTTGGATGCTCTTACAGTTCATAACGTACGTTTTACTGAAGTAGCCGTCTTTTTCAAAAACCACTTCATAGTTGGCTCCTGTTTTCAACAGCACACCATAAAATCCGTTTTCTTTAGTCGAAGTTGAACTTACCAATTCTCCGGCGGCATATACCATCACATTGACCTGTGTCAAGGCCTTGCTGCTTTTACGGTTGCCTTTTCCGTCTGTCGGTTTAGTTTCCGGGAGCATGCCTTCCTCCACTATGCCGTAAAATAACAATTGAGCTTTTTGTGCATGCACCAGTGTCATCGAACAGAGGAGCATTAAAAGGGTGATTACAGTTTTCATCGCAAGTTTTTAAGTTTTCAACAGGTTATACACATGTTTTCGACAAAAAGTTGCAATTAAAATAAAAAGTACTGATTATCAGTTATCGTGCTCTCTAATTTTTAGACGAGATGGTGTATTGAGGCTATCGACGCTTAGGGAATCCGCGTCATTCGTCGAACTATTTGGGCGTAAGGCCTTGAGGTTGGGTTGCCCTGCATCGATCCACGCGGTATACCAAAAGCTACCGATGGAAATGACGGCAGATTTCATGCGACGTTCAATTTGGCCGTCGAGCATTTGACTGTAGGCACGGCTAAATTCCTGTGAATAGACCTTCATATTGGTTTGTCCACGAGTCTCGTAGGAATATTTCTTCTCTTCCCCAAAGCTGGCGGTCAATTCGCGCTCGTAGGAGAGCACGGAATCTACAGCAGCAAAGCTTTCCTCGATCCGTTCCCAAATGAAGGTCTGCGGCGCTTTGATGTAGTTAGCTTTTCCAACAAAAAAATCATAGTCTTCGAAATACAGCTCGGGAATGCGGCTTTCCCAAAAGCCATGAATGCCGCGTTGACCGGTTTTCTGACCGTTGTAATTACTAGTCGAGTGGAGCGGAACGTGAGCATCGCCTATATAGTGGCCTATTTCAGCCGATAACCGCAAAATTCGGTTGATGTCCTCGTTGCGGAACGCTGTTGTCAGTTTCTGTTGCGTCAGGTAAACGTTCCAAGGCACAATACCATGCGCTCTTAGCGTGTCTTCTGTGAATTTTTCGACTGCATCACTCCATCTGCGAGGCACATTGAGAAATGGATTGGGCTGCTCAGCGGTGATGTAGCGATCCATATCGATGTAATGGCATTCGGCTTCTCCTTTTACGCTATACCGTCGTTTATCAGGATCTACCGAATGATCGATAAGGTAGTCCATGTTATCCTTATAGAATCCGAATAATTCCTCAGGCAACGTATAGATGGCCAACTCGTTGATCTTTTTATGTCCGAAAAAGCCCCAAGCATTATTGTTCATCACACATTGGTGAGGCGTGTAGGCCGAGCCTACCAAAACAATGCACAGTGCACATGCGAAACGAATCGAACGAGCCATTATGGATTAAGATTGTTCGATGGCTTCTGCTGTAAGCCATTGTTTGGGTTCATATTGAAGCTTTACCAATGCGCCATTTTCCAGGATAGGGATGCACGGAACCGTGTTGGCAGTCAAACAGTATTTTACATCGCGCTGAATGTTGAGTTTAATCAAGCGTCGGCGATGTGAAGAAGCCCTCAAGAAACTCCAGAGATGCTCGCGAGCTGACCTATACATAAATTTCGCAGCAACTGTGCTGTCCTCAACACACTGGAATTTTCGCGACTCAATGAGGATATCGGCAATCGCACCTCCACAAATAGTGTCTTCCAAATTCACCTTGTCTTTCCAGCCGGAGGCTAATATGAGGGTGTGCTTATGCTGTTCGGCAAGCCAAGAACAGATGATATCGAGATTATTCAAGCAACCAATAACGACGATTTTGTCTTTGGCCGCCATTTGAATGGCCTTGGTTCCGTTGGTTGTTGTCAGCACAACGGTTTTGCCCTGCATTTGCTCGTCCATGTAGGCATACGGGCTATTACCAAAGTCAAATCCCTCAACAACCCTTCCATCGCGCTCGGCTCCTACAATAAAGCCCTTTTGTTTGTACTCCAGGGCTTCCTCCACACTGGCAACAGGAATAATGCGGTCCACACCGCGGTGTAAAGCGGTGGTAATCGCACTCGTTGCGCGCAAGACGTCAATAACAACAACAATTTCGAAATCCTCCTGATAAAGGTGGTATTGACCGGGCGTATAGCAGACCTCGACAAGTTTACGATCCGTAATAGGTGGCAAAGCGTTCAGATTTTCGGGTGAATACAAGCGTAGGAAGATGGTGACTTCCTTTGGGCGAAAATAAGTGATTCATGCAATGGTTGGTGAATCTTCGTTTTTCCGGTTAAAGTGTTGCTTTGGGCTCGGGTCTTATTTCGCTGAAAACAAGCGTTTTGTTTATTTGAGGGGGCGGTTCTTTTTGGGGAAAAGTCAAACAGAGTCCTGAAGCGTCAACCAATATGCGTGTTGATTGTTATACCATTATCATCGCGGTGGACTGTGATTATCTTCGCCGCCCTATAGGAAAATTCATGATCGAAACTGATATCATTATTGTAGGAGCAGGTCCGTGTGGACTGTTTACCGTTTTCGAAGCCGGATTGCTCAAATTACGCTGTCATTTAATCGACGCTCTGCCTCAAGCGGGTGGACAATTGACAGAGATTTACCCCAAAAAACCGATTTACGATATTCCGGGATTCCCGGAAGTATTGGCCGGCGATCTCATCGAACATTTGATGAAGCAGGCCGCTCCGTTTAAGCCCGGATTCACACTGGGTGAGCGATGCGAGTCGTTTGAAAAGGCCGACGATGGTAGTTTCATCGTCAGGACCAGTCGCGGCACCCTTCACAAAGCTCCTGTTGTAGCCATTGCCGGTGGTTTGGGATGTTTTGAGCCAAGAAAACCGCCTATAACTAACATATCGGATTTCGAAGACAAGGGCATTGAATACATCGTTCGCGACCCGAATTTCTATCAAGGAAAGCGTGTGATTATCAGTGGAGGTGGGGATAGCGCTCTTGATTGGGCCATTTTCCTAGCCAATGGTGTGGCTAAAGAAGTCACGCTGATTCACCGGAGCAAAAGTTTCCGTGGGCATCCCGATAGCGTTCAAAAGGTGCTCGATATGGCGGCTAGTGGCAAGATTAAGCTCTTAACGGATGCCGAGGTCGTTGGTGTCCAAGGATCAGGTCATTTGGAAACCATTGAAGTGGATTCGCAATCCGAAGGAAAGATGACTCTTACCACCGATCATTGGTTGCCGCTGTTCGGACTTTCACCCAAATTAGGACCACTGGCCGACTGGGGGCTGAACATTGATAAGAACTCCATCGAGGTGAATACATTTGATTACAGCACCAATGTTCCCGGTATTTATGCCATTGGTGATATCAATACCTATCCCGGAAAATTGAAGCTCATCTTATGCGGTTTCCATGAAGCCACACTGATGGTGCAAAGTGCGTTTAAGCGCATTTACCCGGACAAGAATTATGTCTTGAAGTACACGACAGTAAACGGGGTGACCGGTTTTTAATGAACTTACTTTCTAAACGATTATGGAGAACATCATTCATATAACGGTTGTGGATAGAGAAGGGCAGGAGCACAATCTGGAAGCTCCGACCGACATGAACATGAACATGATGGAGTTATGCAAGAGCTATGAACTCCCGGTGGAAGGCACCTGCGGAGGAATGGCCATGTGCGCAAGTTGTCATATGTACATTCTCTCGGAACATGAACTCTCGGAACGCAATGATGATGAGGAAGCAATGCTGGATCAGGCCTTCTTCGTGAAAAGTAACTCTCGATTGGGATGTCAGTTGCACCTGAACAATGCTATGGACGGCCTAAAGGTGCAGTTGGCAGAGGTCGGAGGATAACGCACCCTGTTTCAACGTTTACATTAATTCATCGTGGCGCAAGCTGCCGCATTCAAGCAGCCGCTTGAGAGCGGGTATCTGCCTTGCCTGATGCGTGAGTTGCACGTGTCCCATGTGGTGACAATCCGTACCGACGAAACTCACCATTCCTTTATCAATCAATCGCTCGGTAATCCGCTGACAATTGGGACCATATTGCCCCGTAAGGCTATTGATGTTAATCTGAAGTAGAACATCCTTGTCAATCATGGATTGGTATCTCTCCAAGCTTCGATGCCAAAACTCATACCGCTCAGGATGCGCCAAAATGGGCTGATAACCCGCCAGACGCATATTGAAAATGGCACGACCTAGATTGATGTTTTCCTCAGCAAATGAGATTTCAAAGAGAACGAATTTTTTGTTGCCGCCAAACGTCAGCAACGAGCCTGCTTCGATTTCCTCTTCAAAGTGTTCGTCGCAGTAATACTCGGCTGCGGCTTCAATTTCGACATCGATTTGTCGCGCTCGCAACTCTGCTCTTAACTCCTGTAATTTCCCCTGAATGATCTCCGGGGTATTCTTATACATGTCCCAGAAAATGTGCGGTGTCGTGATAAACTTCCGGTATCCCATTTCCTGTAAATGCTGGATGAGCTGAATGGAATCATCAAGGGAAGTAGCACCATCATCAATACCCGGCAGTAAGTGGCTGTGCATATCAACACCGAGAACAGAAAGATCGATAGGGTCGATTTTCTTTTCCTGACGTTTTGGTTTCCACTTATCGAATAGTCCCATGGTGTTTACCTGGTGTATTGCTTTTCGTAGTAAGATCGGTAGTTACCGCTGGTTACGTGTTCGAGCCATTCTTCGTTAGCAAGATACCAGTCGATGGTTTGGGCCAGAAGCTGTTCGAAGGGTTGTGTTGGTTCCCAGCCCAACGCTGTTTTGAGTTTGGTTGCGTCAATGGCATAGCGCGCGTCATGGCCCGGACGATCCGTAACGTAGGAGATGAGTTTCTCACTTTCACCTGCAGCACGGCCAAGTTTTTCGTCCATCAATTTGCAGAGTAAACGAACGACATCGATATTTTTCCATTCGTTGTTTCCGCCAATGCAATAGGTTTCACCGTTGTTACCCTGGTGATAAATCAGATCAATTGCACGCGCATGATCTTCGACCCAGAGCCAATCACGAATATTCTCACCTTTACCGTAAACCGGCAATGGACGACTATTTTTAATGTTGTTGATGATGAGCGGAATGAGTTTTTCCGGAAAATGATGACTGCCGTAGTTATTGCTGCAATTGCTGATTACGATAGGCAAACCATACGTATGATGGTACGCACGCACCAGATGATCGCTCGAAGCTTTACTAGCGCTGTATGGACTGCGCGGGTCGTAAGCCGTGCTTTCATTGAATTTACCTTCCGGCCCAAGTGACCCAAAAACTTCGTCGGTGCTTACATGATAGAAGCGCTTTCCGTCAAAGTTGCCCTTCCAGCATTGCACGGCTGCGTTCAGCAGATTAGCTGTTCCAACCACATTGGTTTGAATGAACGCATCCGGTCCGCTAATGCTTCGATCCACGTGGCTCTCAGCGGCTAAATGGATGACTCCGTCAAACTGTTCCTTTTCAAAAAGACTTGAAATAAATTCCTTATCGGTAATATCACCTTTGATAAATTGATAATTGGGCTGATGCTCGATATCGGATAGGTTCTCCAAATTACCGGCATAGGTGAGAGCGTCAAGATTCCAAATAGAATATTCCGGATAGGCATTTATGAAACGTCTTACAACGTGCGAACCAATAAATCCGGCCCCACCGGTTACAAGAAGTTTCATGCCATCAAATATAAATCGGAACTACACTAGTCATTCGCCACTCGCCACTCGCCACTAAAATTACATGCTCCAGTAATTCAATTCCTTAATCTTCCCTCGATAAAGTCCTTTCAAATCGATGAGTGCACCCTTGCCTTCATGCAGGTAGGATTTAAACTCGCTCTCCGGCAGATCTTTATACTCTTTGTGAGCTACACCGAGAATAATCGCGTCGTAGGCGTTTTTGTCGGCTTGCGGCACCAGACCGAAACCATATTCATGTTTGAGCTCATCGCTGTCTGCATGTGGATCGATAACATCGACCTTAATACTGAAAGACTCGAGTTCACGGATAACATCAACCATCTTGGAGTTGCGCACATCGCTAACATCCTCCTTAAAGGTGGCACCCATGACCAACACGCGCGATTCAAGGGCGTTGCGACCTTGTTCTAGTATCTTTTTCACGGTTTGTTTTCCAACGTATTGTCCCATTCCGTCATTCACGTAACGGGCACTGCTGATAACGCGGCTGTGGTAGCCGAGTTTTTTCGCTTTATAGACGAGATAGTAAGGGTCAACGCCAATGCAATGACCTCCCACCAATCCGGGAGTAAACTTCAAGAAGTTCCACTTGGTTCCGGCTGCTTCCAGGACATCGTAAGTGTTAATGTCCATCATATTCATGATCATCGAGAACTCGTTGATGATCGCGATGTTCGCATCACGCTGCGTATTCTCCAAAATCTTACACGCCTCGGCAACTTTGATGCTCGCTGCACGAAAAGTACCGGCATCAACGACAATTTCGTAGGTCTTGGCAATTTCTTCCAGCGACTCGGCATCACAGCCTGAAACCACTTTGGTGATGGTACGTAGGGTGTTCTTTTTATCGCCCGGGTTGATACGTTCCGGAGAGTAGCCAACCTTGAAATCGCTCACCCGCTTCAGACCCGATAATTCTTCCAGGATAGGTACACAATCATCTTCTGTGCAGCCGGGATAAACGGTGGATTCATAAACCACGTAATCGCCCTTCTTCAGGACTTGTCCAACGGTGCGTGAAGCTGAAAGCACAGGCCCCAGATCAGGCAAGTTCAAATGATTAATGGGGGTAGGAACCGCAATGATGAAAAACGTCACGTCTTTCAATTCATTAATATCGGCCGTGAAGTGAATGTCGCAGCCATCAAAGGCCGAAGACTCCAGCTCCTGCGAGGGATCTTCATGATTGCGCATCATGTCGACGCGCTTCTGATTGATATCGAAACCCACCACCTTGATGGAGCGTGCGAATTCGAGTGCAATGGGTAATCCAACGTACCCCAGGCCAATAACAGCAAGTTTGGCCTCTTTGTTTTTGAGTTGATTATAGATCATAATAACCGACTTATCTGCGTCTAGAGGCGCGAAAATAGTGTTTTTACCTGAACAACGGTGAAGCTTTTAGACCGCAGGCATTAAACTGCGGTTGTACTTCTCGAAATTCTTGTGTTCGACTTTATTGAGTTCATCGGTCGACAACGAGCGGAAATAATCATAAGTGACTTTTAAACCCTCGCTTCGGTGAACTTTCGGTTCCCATCCAAGCAGAGTTTTTGCCATCGTGATATCAGGCTGGCGCTGCTTTGGATCATCAACAGGTAGATCCTTGTAGATGACCTTCTGCGTGGTGCCCGTGAGCTTGATGATTTCTTCAGCGAAATCACCAATGCTGATTTCATCAGGGTTTCCAATGTTAACCGGTCCGCTGTAATCGCTATGCAGAAGTCGGTAAATACCGTCTACCAAGTCATCGACATAACAAAAGGAACGGGTTTGCGAGCCATCACCGAAAACAGTGAGGTCTTCTCCACGAAGAGCCTGACCTATGAATGCAGGCAACACTCGACCGTCGTTCAGGCGCATGCGAGGACCATACGTATTGAAGATACGCACGATGCGTGTCTCCAGTCCGTGAAATGTATGATAAGCCATCGTCATCGCTTCTTGGAAACGCTTGGCTTCATCATAAACTCCGCGTGGTCCTACAGGATTAACATTTCCCCAGTAAGCCTCTGTCTGTGGATGCACCGTTGGATCTCCGTATACCTCGCTGGTGCTGGCAATCAGAACGCGCGCTTTCTTCACCATAGCCAAACCAAGGCAGTTGTGAATCCCAAGTGAACCAACCTTTAGGGTTTGGATAGGGATTTTCAGGTAGTCAATGGGGCTAGCCGGCGATGCAAAGTGGAGGATGTAATCCAGATGACCGGGAACATGGATGAACTTCGATACATCGTGATGATAGAATTCGAAATTCTCAAGCGGAAATAGATGCTCGATATTTTTCAAGTCGCCGGTAATCAGGTTATCCATGCCGATGACGTGATTGCCCTCGCGGATGAACCTGTCGCACAGATGCGACCCAAGGAAACCGGCTGCTCCGGTAATTAATACTCTCTTCATTGCAGGATTGGGTGATTAGCGCAGCGAATGTAGTCAAAAGTACTCATGGGTGTATGTCTAATTTACCAAAACAGGAAATCGTCGTTGGATGAATTTATCGGTTATTTGCACATCCATGATCAAAGCAATGAGCAGAGTTGACCAATTTCAGAAGGATGGCTATTTGGTAATTGACGGCTTCAACTCCGCGGAAGACTGCGACGCGCTGATGCAGCGTGCCATGTGGCTTGCCGAGCGGTACGATTATAAAGGACATCCTTCCATTTTTGAGACAGGCAATCAGACAATGTCAGCCGACGACTATTTCCTTAATTCCGGTGACGAGATTGCTTATTTTTTCGAAAAAGATGCCTTTGATCCGAAAGGTCAACTGAAAAAAGGATTATTTGAATCCCTCAATAAAATCGGTCATGCCATGCACGATCTTGATCCGGTCTATGATCGTTTTTCACGATCCCCACAAATGCGGAAGTTGGCGGCAGAATTAGGCATGTCGGAGTACCTGGTCATTCAAAGTATGCACATTTTCAAGCATGCCCGAATAGGAGGAGAGGTCGATGTTCACCAGGATTCTACCTTCCTATATACAGAGCCCAATACCTGCGTAGGTTTCTGGTTTGCTTTGGAAGACGCTACCATCGAAAATGGCTGCATGTGGGCTACACCTGGAGGTCATAAAACACCCTTGCGCTCATGGTTTCGAAGAAAGGAAGCGGCCGGACTGGAAATGCATGTACTCGACAGCAGTCCATGGGAAATGCATGGCATGCAGCCACTCGAAGTGAAAAAGGGAGCTTGCATTGTGTTGCACGGTGCATTGCCTCATTATAGCCAACCTAATACCAGCGGTAAATCCCGCCAAGCCTTCGCCATACACACGATAGATCCCGCGGCACATTATCCTGAACGAAATTGGCTTCGTCGGGAAACTCAATCATTGCGTCCACTATGAATCGATTAATCCTGGTGTTTTTTGTTGCACTCTGCGCATGTGGCGGGAGTAAACCAAATGAGCGTCTGGCAGATCAGCCGGTCATTCGAACCGTAAAACCCGATTATGCGAAAGGTTTTTCCATCGATGTTCTGGCCGATAGCACGCGGCGCATTGTACTCATGAATCTGGAGGCGCCCGGAGAGACATTGCAGGTGATTCACTGGAAACGCAAACCGTTATCGTCTATAGGTTGTCTATCTACAACACACATCCCTTTTTTGCTTGCCTTGGAAAAGCTCGACCTGTTGAAGGGCGCCGGTTTTGCCGACCGTTTGCGCGATAGCGTAGTCACTGCCAAAGTGAATTCCGGCGCAATCCAGAATCTAACAGCCGGCAATGAGCTCGATCCTGAAGTGGTATTCGCGGTTAACCCGGAAATACTATTTGTGTATCCATTTGGCGGCGCGGGTTACGAGAAGTTTTTGCAACGGGGTATCGGTTGTGTGCAAGTGTCGGAGTACCTCGAACGGCATCCCTTGGGCAGAGCTGAGTGGATTAAAGTTTTCGGTGCGTTGCTTCAATGTGAGCAGAAAGCAGACAGTATCTTCCATTCCATCGAAACAGAGTACATGCGAATTCGCGACAACAACAAAGGGTTAAGCACCGGCAAGACGATGTTTTTAGCTTCGATGGATGGCGATCGCTGGGCTGTTTCTCCCGCAAATAGTTTCATTGCACAGCTGATAGAGGATGCCGGAGCAACGTATCATTTCCGCGACTCCACCTCGACAGGAAACGTAGTGCTGTCTTTTGAATCCTTTTTTATGGCTGCGGGCAAGGCGGATTTCTGGGGGAAAATTATCTATACAGAGGAAGAACCAACCTTGCAGGTCTTCACAGAAAACGATTCCCGACTGCTATCGCTTGCTCCTGTGTTGAATCGGCATTTGTTTTATTGCAATGCTCTTCGCGATGACTACCACGGACAGGCATTGCTTGAGCCGCATGTGTTGTTGAATGATCTCGTCGGAATCGTGAGTGAGCAACCGGATTCGACGTTCAACTACCGCTATTTCAGGCCATGGAAGAGTTATAACCCAAAACTCGCCGAGTAATTGTATCTTTGACATTATCACCATGAGAGTTTCCACGGTTTTCCTACTCGTGCTTTCGCTTTGCCTTGGTTCGTCCGCAATCGGTCAGAACTATACGCTTAATGGCGATGCCGTGTCGGCCGGTGGGACGTGTGTGTCTGTTACCCAGAACCAATTGTGGCAAAACGGCTCGGTTTGGTACAACGACCAGATGGATTTGAGTCAACCGTTTTCACTGGAGTTTAATATGACGTTTGGTATTCAGGATGCCAACGGCGCTGACGGAATGGTGTTCGTTTTACAAACGGTTGGTCCCGACGCCATTGGCAGCAGCGGCGCAGGAATGGGATTTGCGGGATTCAATCCGTCCTTCGGAATCGAATTCGATACCTATCAAAACAGCGATATCGGAGACCCCTTTGAAGACCACATAGCCTTTATGCGGGATGGCATTAACAATCACTTTTCAGGACAAAATCTGGCCGGCCCCGTATCCGTTCACCCGACCAACATCAACGTGGAAGACGCTCAGCCGCATGGCATCAAAATCATTTGGAATCCGGCAACGCAGCTGGTTGAATTGTATTTCGATTGTTTGTTGCGCTTATCCGACAATATCAATCTAGTCGGAAGTGTCTTTGGAGGCAATCCTTTGGTCTATTGGGGATTTACAGGTTCAACCGGTGGACTCCCTAACTTGCATCAGGTCTGCTTGGCCGAGAGCTATTCGTTTGAGACGGATCCTATCATGTATATCTGTGCAGGGGAATCGGTTGAACTCAATGCTAATGGCAATCCTCAAGGGGCATTCAACTGGACTCCCGCAACCGGAGTTAATGCACCAACATCCCAATCCACTAGCGCTACACCTGCTGTTTCCACGAATTATTGCTATGATTACACCGACGTTTGTGGCAACACGACCTCCACCTGTATCCAGGTAGAAGTGGAAACACCGCCGGTGATTGATGCCGGTCTTACAGACTCATTTTGTGCCGGTGACAGTTACACGCTGCAAACCACCTGCGATCAGGGCACTGCTGTGTTGAGTTGGACAACTCCCGATGGACAGTTTACATCGGCTACCAATATCCTTCAACCTACCATTGATTCACCCGGCACATACACGGTGCAGGCCACTAGCGCTATGGCGGAATGTCCTTCCTCCGATGACGTGACGATTGAGCAAATCCCATTGCCTAATCCGGTCTTTGACGCTGACATAACCAAGTGCACCTATGATGATACGTTGTTAGATATTGGCAATGCATGGGAGTCCGTGGAATGGTTTGACGGCACATCAACGTCGACTTATTTGGCGTCAGTTGCGGGGGATTATGCGGTCACTGTCTTTGAAAACGGGTGTGATACGACGGTCACATTCATGGTCAGTAATGTAATTCTGCCCTCGATTGAACTAGGTCCGAATCAATTGATTTGTGCCGGTGATGTCGCAACGATTGATGCAGGGGTGGTTGTTCTATGGCAGGACACCGTTCAGGCTGCTGTGCGTGAAGTCACGGAAACCGGCTCCTACACAGCGATGTTTGAATCGGACGGATGTATTGTGAGCGACAGCGTATCGGTGGAAGTGCAATGGCCGCCGGTCATCGACTTGGGAAGGGATACCGTCTTCTGTGAGGGTGAAGTTTTCGAGTTAAATGCTGCCGTTGGAGGCATATGGCAGGACGGAAGCGTCGGAGCTTCATATGCAGCTGAGGAGTCTGGTGATTATTATATTTTAGTTCAGCAAGGCCCTTGTGTTGTTCGCGATACGGTTGAACTGACGCGAATCGATTTGCCGCGAGTTACACTAGGCAATGATCCTATCTATTGTGAAGGGCAGGAGTTTGAAGTTGGTTTTACCGCAACGGGCGTTGATTCATTCGTTTGGTCGACCGGCGATACGACAGAAACGGTTCGTGTGAGCGAGTCGATAGATTTGACCTTGGTCGCAGGTAATATTTGCGGATCAACCACGGATTCTCTTCATGTGGTTTTTGAAGATTGTAGCGCATTTGTATTTCTTCCGACCTCGTTTACGCCCAACGGCGATGGATTGAATGATTTCTATATGCCTTCAGTAGCCAATGTTGAGCTATATGAATTGTGGATTTTTGATCAGTGGGGAAGAGCGCTCTTCCACACGCAGGATCCGGCAGAGGTTTGGCAAGGCGATAGTAATGGCGGAGGGTATTATATCGCTAATGGGATCTATAATTTCAGGGTGCTGTACCGCACGAATCTAGGGACTATCCAAGAGCGTCGTGGGTTTATTCAAATCATCCGTTAGCCCTTGTAAGCGGCACGTTTGAGACGGTCATTGATGGCGCGTCCCAAACCATAATCAGGAACAAATTCAGCAATAATACTGGCGTGATGATCGGCGTCAAGTTTACGCATGGCGGAAAACAAGTTACGCGCGGCTTCGTGCAAATCACCTGACTCTGACAGGCGAATGTTGCGGTAATTGTGATAACTGTCGCGGAAGCTCAGAATGCTCACGTCAGGGCCATGGTCATGCAAGAGATCATGGATATTTCCAAGTAAGAGTTGCTTTCGAGGTGCGTAGTGGGAGTGAAGCATGCCCGGCGCTTGCGGTGAACTCGTGCTGATGGCATTGATTTCGACAGGACCGATAGCCTCTTCGATGGCTTCTACGCTAAGTCCACCAAGTCTGAGTATGCGAGGAACAATTGAGGTGCAATCGATAATGGTAGATTCAACGCCAACGATGCATTCACCACCATCAAGGATGTAGGGGATATGATCGCCCAGTTGCTCGGCAACATGCGCCGCGGAAGTAGGGGAGATGTATCCAAAAGGATTGGCGCTTGGAGCTGCAAGCGGGAACTCGAGTTGCGCGAGTAGCTCTAAGGTCAAGGGATGACTGGGCATACGCAAACCCACGGTATCCATGCCGGAGGTGACAATATGGGGAATGATATCTTTTTTGGCCAACACGATGGTCAAAGGACCAGGCCAAAAAACCTCCATAAGTTTCTGTGCTTCCGGAGAAATATGACGCGTCAGTTGTTGGGCCTGTTGGATGCTTCCTACATGGACAATCAGGGGGTCGAAGTGAGGTCTGTTCTTGGCTTCGAAGATGTTCAATACAGCATCGGCATTCAGCGCATTCGCGGCAAGACCGTAAACCGTTTCCGTTGGAATAGCAACGAGTTTTCCATTTTGCAACAGTCCGGCAGCAAACGATATGTCGGTTGAATTGCCCCTATTCATGCCGCAAAGATGAGCGAAATAATTCCGATTGCAGAATACTGATTTACTTCACCGGAATGTCGCGCAAAATCATTCCCAGTTCGACCACATAAACGACGGGATCAATCTCCGGCATCGCGGGCTCTACAGTGTAGCTATACCGACCGAATACGGGGAATTCCTTGGAAGCGTCAAGGATGTATTCAATGTCGATAAGGTCAAATCCTTTTTCGCCGTAAAATTCACCTTGAGCATTGCGAACGGGAACCTCGACGTCGCGGCGAACGCTTTCTCCGCTTGGACTCTGCTCGGTGACATGCAACAGTAGTTTGTCGTAGGGATAGCCCGTTCCCACACGCACCGCGAGCGCTAATTCATAGGCGTGTTTATTTTCGGTGACCTCCACATCAAAAAGAATCGGCTCATCCGTGGCCCATTCATACTCTTCTCCCACCCTGATGTATTCGCTGTAAAGCACCCGGCCACCATCACAAGCAACCAAGCCAATCGCTATAAGCGCGGCAGTGAGTAGGATGTTGATTCGTTGTTTCATTTGGTGAAATGGTTAAATGGTTAAATAGTGAAATAGTGTTACAGCCATTCGCCACTCGCCATTACCCCTCCATTCCCTCTGAACTCTGCTTCATATTCTTGCGCTTGAAAACGGCAGCATCGACTTTTCCGAATTTCCAGCCGAAATTGAAACGCAAAAGCTGCCAGTCGCGTCGCTTGAAGGTGTCTTGTACGAAGATGTCGGTTTCGCTGTGCGTGAATTGAACACGGGAGCGCAGTACGTCCTGCATCGACAAGGTGAGGGTCATGTTTTTCATTTTACCAAACTCCTTCTTCAGCGATAAGTCGAGGCCGTAGGTTGGGAGCACATAGCCTTGAACGGTATTCTCCGTTCCGCCCCACATACCACCGCCGCCGCCACCACCCATGCCGCCTCCGCCACCGCCCATGCCGCTAGCGCGGTCGCTCGAGCCAACAGTGAGGGCCTTGCGACTGCTGTAGTCGAACAGGGCTTGGAACGTGAAATTGCCGGGAAGTCGGAATATAGCATTGGTCTTTGTCCACCAGCTGGCCTGGCTGTTCGTCAAGCTTGGACTGATGTTCGTGCCGTCAATCGAGGACTGGTATAAGTTCAAGTTAACTGTTAAATCAAACCATTTGGTGATGGTGTTGCGGCTGACCAATTCCAAACCGAAGGCTGTGCTGCTCGAGGCGTTATCGTAAGTATTGATGACAATCTCGCGCTGCATGATGTCATTGAATTCCGTCACCTGATTGCGAATGGTCAGATTGGTGGTATAGCGTGCATAGGCAGTCGCAATGAAGACATTCTTCTTGTCGTAAGCGTTCTGGTAGGAAAGCTCCGCCAGGTGCGTGAACTCCGGTTGCAATTCCGGATTGCCTCGGCTTACGTTCAAGCTGTCGCTGTAATCCACAAACGGTATGAGCTGCATGAACGAAGGACGATTGATCTTTCTCGAAAGCGCCAGTTGGACGTCTTGCTTTTCATTGACAACACGGGTCAGGTAGAGCGAAGGAAAAAGGCTGATGGGATATTGCACGCGAAACTCCAAGGTAGTGTCACGCAGTTTGCCCTGGTAATTGCTGCTTTCGGCTCGAAGACCCAGCTGATACTTCCATTTTTCCGCATTCTTAGAAACAGTTCCATAACCAGCATAGACTTGATCAAGAAACTCATAATTGACCAGTAATCCCGGAATTTCAACATAGGTTTCAGTTGCGGCATCAAAGCGTTCATTATAATAGATACTCTCGTAATGGCGCACCAGCCCACGCACGCCGGCTTCAAACTTCAAGTTGTCGTTGACCTTATTGGTGAAATCGGTTTGCGAAGTGTAAAGCTGCATTTTTCCGCCGCCTGTTTGACGCTGGACGTTCGTCAGATAGTCGGAGTAGATGCTTTCATAATCCCCTTGAAACGAACTCTCAATCAGACTGACATTGATATCAGAGGTCAACTCGGTTCCTTCTTTGGCAAAAAGGTGTTTATATAGCAAGCTACTGCCGTAGTTGCGAAACTGGCGGTCGGTTGTGGAGTTACGCACATAGGCGCTGGTGCCGCTGATGCCACCGCCGGAAAGTGTATCGGTTTGCGCATCGATTTCATCGGTCGGATTGAACTGACCTTTGGTAAGGCTTTGCGAAAACGTCCAAGTGTTGCGGTTATCGGCAAACCAATCGACGCCCACTTTGCCATTCATGAAAAACCCGAGATTGGTAGAAACCTGATCCTGATGGAGGCTTGTCGTATCGGTTGGCAGATAGGTATCGCGATCGGTTGTTCCGCGACTGATGCTTTTGCGCTGGTTGTAGTTGCCATTAGCGAAGAAGTTGAACTTGCCTTGACGCAAGTTGATATCGCCACCGAAGTTTGTGCGTGGTCTGCTGTCTGCACCAACACGCATACTCCCATTGTAGCCCATGCCGCGGTTGTGTTTCATCACTATGTTGACGATTCCGCCGGCGCCACCACCTGCGTCGTACTTGGCGGAAGGATTGGTAATCACCTCCACTTTTTGGATGGCATCTGCCGGAATCTGGTCAATGGTCAAGGTTGTCGGACGGCCATCGACAAAGATCTGGGGAGCACTGTTACGCATGGAAACATTTCCGTCCAGGTCGACCTGGACCGCAGGGATATTACGCAGCACGTCTTCTGCCGTTCCTCCGGCATTCATTGGATTCTTCTCAACGTCGTAGATGCGTTTGTCGAACTCGATGCGGTAATCGCTATCGCCGCCGTCGATGACGACCTCTTTCATGGTGGCACTTACGGCGAGTTTGATATTGCCCAAATCCTTTTCAGGCATGCCCATTCCTTGACCGGCGTTGAGCGTGAAAGGTGCGCGATAGACGCCATACCCCACGAAATTCACGGCCAAAGTAAGTGGCTCTCCTACGGGAATATTATCGATTGAAAAATCACCATTGGCTGCGGAAATTCCACCGTTCACCAGTGGTGCTTTGGTAGAGTCTTCTCCGGCAGCAACTGCTTTCAGCACCTGAATGACGGCATACTCAACGGGCTTCTTCGTATCGGCGTCGATGACCTTGCCATACACCTTGCCGGTCATAGCCTGGCGAGGTCCTCCGGGACCACCACCCGGTTTGCCGCCACCGCGCGGGGGCT
>CANHYZ010000008.1 GCA_947464885.1 Flavobacteriales bacterium | reverse complement strand
CGTATCATGTGCGCCCTGCAATTGCCGGGCAGCCCTTGTGAATTGATTTCAGGCTGCACTGCTATGGAAGCGTGTAACTACAACCCGGATGCTGCGATTGAAGATTTCTCATGCCTGTTCCCTGGCGATCCTTGCGATGACGGCGATCCAAACACTATGGGTGAAATCTACGACAGCATGTGCGGATGCTCTATGCCGGTTGCCGGTTGTATGGTGTCTACAGCATGCAATTATAACATGGATGCGAACGTAGATGATGGTTCATGCTACTTCCAGGGCGAGCCTTGCGATGATAGTGATCCGAATACAACAGGTGAAATCTGGGATTCAAACTGCGAGTGCTCTGCAACAGCCATTGGTGGTTGTATGAACATTGCTGCTTGTAATTACGATGCAGTGGCAACGGTAGATAACGGCACTTGTGCATTCCCTGCTGATCCATGCGACGATGGTGATCCAAACACTACGGGCGAGATTTACGATGCTGATTGCATTTGCTCTGCTACTGCTGTAGCCGGTTGCATGGATGCAACAGCTTGTAACTACAATAGCGCTGCTACCGTGGAAGATGGCTCTTGCTATTCCGTTGGCGACAGCTGTGATGATGGAGATCCTAATACCGTAAATGATGTTTACAATGCCGCTTGTATTTGTGAAGGTGTGGTTTCAGTTTATGAAGTAGAGACAACCTTCGTTGTATATCCTAATCCATCTGAAGGATTGTTCACAATCACGAATGCTCAAGGTGCTGCTGTAAACCTCATTGAGGTGTACGACATTACAGGTAAGCGTGTTGTAAGCTTAAACCCAATGACCTCAACCGTTGTGGTGGATATGACGACCATGCCACGTGGTATGTACACGATCAAGATCCAAAGCGCAAATAGCGTTCAATCGATCCGCGTTCAGCGCATCTAAAGAAGGCTATTGCTCGAAATAATTGGAGGCCGTCTCGTTCTAAACGAGACGGCCTCTTTTTTTGGGTTGAATAATCCTAAGATGGAAGGTTGCGAAAAAAGCCCATGGCGATGATCTTCGCCGCGAAGCGCACGAAGCATCTGTTTCTGTGATGGAGGTATGCCGTGTACTTTCACCTTGAACAACCCTTCAAAGGCATTAGGTATGATTCAAACTACTTTCAGACGGGTGGTCTTTTAAAGTATTTCCAATCGCTCGCTGAAGGATGAATTTGAACTTTGCAGCTCTTGTATATAAGGATGGGACCTAGTAACGAAGGGAGATCTCATTGAAGGAAATGAAAAAGGCTGCCTTGCGGCAGCCTTTATGCTTTGTAAAAAGTGTTTTCCTTATTGTTTTACCGGAGCACCAACGGGAGCTTTCTCAGGAGCACCGCTTGGAATAGAGGCCGGATCAGGACCAACGTTTCCTTTGATGGTTACCACTTTCACCGGTGCGTTCACTGCATTGGAATTAATGGTAACTGATTTCTGGAATGGGCCGGGACGCTTGGTGTCATACTTCACATCGATGAATGACGTTGCACCCGGAGCAATTGGATTCGGATCGCACTTTGGCACTGTGCAACCGCATGAACCCTGACATCCTGAGAGAATCAAAGGTTCTGTACCCGTGTTGGTTACGGTGAATTGGCAAGCGCCGTTCGCATCGAATGCGATATCACCGTAGTCGTGTGTGTCTTTGTCAAGGGTCAGGGCGGGACCTGTAACCAGTTCAGGCTGTGCGAAAGCACTCAGTGCTGTTGTCATTGCCAATGAGAGGCAGAAGAAAATCTTTTTCATGGTGTTGGAGTTTTATAGCATAAAAAACTTCCGCCATAAAGCGGAAGTTTGATGATTTCTTTGGATTAGTTGCCGCCGGCAGGAGCACCTGCAGGAGCTTTTTCAGGTGCACCGCTTGGTGCAGCGTTTGGATCCGGACCAACATTTCCCTTGATACGAACAACCTTCACAGGTTCATTGGTAGCGTTGGAGTTGATGGTTACCGACTTGTTAATTGGACCAGGACGCTTTGTGTCATACTTCACGGTAATCACAGAGCTTTCACCGGGCAAAATTGGATTAGGATCGCATTTCGGAACAGTGCAGCCGCAAGAGCCTTTGCACTTGCTCATGATAAGCGGTTCGTTACCGGTATTGGTTACCTTGAATTCACAGGTACCATCTCCTGCAAAGGGAACATCACCGTAGTCATGCACGTCTTTGTCAACAGTGATAGCCGGACCTGTAGCAACAGGAGTTTGAGCAGATGCCGCTGCGAAAACGCCAAGCGTGATTGCGAGCGAGAGGAATACTTTTTTCATTGAATTACTGTAATTGAATAATTGATTAGCTTATTTCAAAGGTAACTGTTTTCGTTCTTCAGCAATTCGTTGCTTAACCAAACATTAACAGAACCGCACCCCATTGGCCAAAACTGTGCCAACTTTAGTTTGGTCGGACAATTAATGTTCGAGCCGTTTTTTTGTCTCCATTCATCAGCACAAGCGTATACGTTCCCGCCGCCCACTGGTCGGTTTCAAGTGTATGCACGGGTTTTGAAGACTGGTTTGAATAAACGACTTTACCGGTAAGGTCGATTACACTGATGTTGAAAGCCTCTTGTGAACTGATGGTGCAACGATCAAAACACGGATTGGGATAAATAGCAAGGTCACCCAGTGCATCATTTTCCCCAATGAGATTCACGATGAGTATGGTGCTTCCTCCGCAGCCGCCGGCATTGGACGCCTGAATTTGATAGATGTCACCACCAAGAGGTTGTGAGTTACCGCCATTGGTTATGACGCCGTCAATATTCCAACTAATGTTATCGGCAGCATCGCAGTTGGTGCAACTGACCACACCGTTGACCTCATCGATAATCAACGTTGGGGTAAAGGGTGCAAAAACGTCAATGACTAGGGTGTCTGTGTTCGTGATGCTTTGACCGGTGCACGTTAATATAGCTTGATAAGATCCCGGAGTTTCAAAAACAACCTCGGCGCTATTGCTAAAGTTTTCGATCGTCGAAACGCCCGTAGCCAGCATGCATACCATGCCACTGACGGTATCCGTTGCATTAGTAAACGATATAGCCAACGGAGAACAACCACTTGAAAGGTTGCCCAGTAGGGTTGGTTCTAAAATTTCAATGGACGCAACATTACCTCCACAGCCGGCATTATTAACGATGGCCAACGTATACAGTCCATTTTGAGTCTGTTCGAATATAGCTACAGCGATCGAGTTGCTATCCTCATTGGGCAAGGTAGTTCCGTTGAAAGACCATTCATACGATACATTGGAACAATTGGCGCATTCGATTTCTTGAGTGATTGAGTTATACATCAACTCCGGAGCGTCAGGCTCAGGGAGTACCTCAATGGTTATCGTCGTGTCCGCTTCAGTTAATCCCACACTAATCGTATAGTTCAAGGCATATGTGCCGGGCTCTGACAAGGTATACTCGAATAGGCTATCACAGGAATTGGAAATAGCTGTTCCATTGATGCTGTAAGAGCAACCGGATAGGGAAGGATAGGTGTTGTTATTGCGAATGCGAAACGTCAGGGGCGGACAGCCGGAAATATCAAATGCCTCGATTGCCGTGAAAAGAAAGGCGCAACTACCATCATCGGTATTTGCTCCGGGATCGAAGTTGAGTGCGTTTGCTGCGGTGCAACCAGGGAAACTGCAGTTGCCGTTGCTGTAAGTGGCGAAAGGATTGTAGTTCGCTGCGGCCGTATCCAGGCATCCTCCGACTGCGCAGGTTCCATTATCGAAGTTGGCTAGCGGATTGAAGTTGTCGGCGTCTTCATTCGTGCATCCGGCATAACGGCATGAGCCGTCATCAACGCTTGCCAATGATTCAAAGTTCATGGCGGTTGCATCCGTACAACCCGGTGATGCGTTTTGTGGAAATAGACTCAGCCTGACTTGAAACGATTTAGAACTGATCAACGTAGCGTTGATGTTGACATAGCGAACAAGGGAGGATTCACCGTAGCTTTTTCCGCTTCGTGCTACTAGAAAAGGCTGAACAGAATCTATCTCCTGCACCAAAACCAAATACGTGCTGTCGCCCTTCATTTGAAACGGTTGATCAAAGTCGAGATACATCATACGTTCTTCACCAACTTCATTGAGATCGGCATAGTTGACCTCGTATACGGGGGTTACGGCGATAAGCGAATCGTAATCTTGATCATAGACAACACCTCGGATTTGCTTACCGACGGAAGTTCCTTCGGCAACACCGACCTGAATGCTGTGACAGTAGCTATTGGTTACAGGATTGTTGAAGAAATTACCGAAGGCACCCAAGAACTGCCCATAAAAATTATCCGGGATAAAACTGTCTTCCATTGGGCCTTCATCCTTGGCATAGGTAAACGGCGTAATTTCAAAATCGAGACTGTCATTATTGCTCTCCGGTGATTGGTCGGTACTGTCCTGAAGAAGTTGAAAGTAGACGTCGTAATGACCTACACCGGTGTTCGGCGTATACGATAATGGGATATTGAGAACAGCCGATTCAGAGGGGTTCACCGTTTGCGAAACGCTCACCTCATTATAGATTTCAGTTGATTCATCTTTGACAATTCTTGTATTCAGAACAACTCCGGTTTGGATTTGTGAACCAACATTCAAAAGCTCGGCGCTGAAATTCAGATTAGGAGTCAATGAAGTGGGATATTGGTTGTATTCGATATTGAGAATCGAAGGCAGACCATTGACGTCCGGGTTAGCGGTATAGGCCACATCGTTAAGCATAAGATCATTTTCGTTCGGGATGTATACGGCAATATCATCCAGTAACCACCAATAGTAGGTGCCTTGATAGATAAACTTGAACTGAACAGAAGGTTGATTCGCCGCCCAAGGTGAAATGTTCACAGACTTCCATTCGGAGTTCGGTGATTGCACACCGGTATTGGCGAGAATGTCGGTCCACGTTACACCACCGTCAGTTGAAATCTGCACCTTCGTGGTTGCTTGGAAATTACGGTATTGCTGTTGAAACGTAAGAACAGCGGAGCTAATGTCCGTGAAATCGATTGCGTTGGTTGTCAGCCAAGCTGTGTGTGGCGCAGGATCTATGCCAGTGCCAAGCCCTGCCCCACATGCGTTTCCGGGGTCATCCCAGTAGTTGCCGTCGAAAATGACGAATCCATTTTCTCGGGTGATTGAGCTAATAGGTGCAGCAATGGCAGCGCATGAACCACGCGCACCGGTGTTGATGTTCGGTGTCGTATTTGGACCTCGATATTCCCATTGGGCCAAATCAGTTGTGCTGTTTATTCCCACAATCCAGTCTTGGGGTATGCCCGCCGAGAAGTCCCAGGAAACAATGGTTTCCCCATAAATCTGTGCATTCAATCGGATTTGACAGCAAGCGGCAACAATAAGAATCAAACTGAAAATAAGCTTACGCATGGCAGGGTGTTCACGAATTATGTACGCGCGAATTTAGGCGAACTAACCCATTATTTGCACTCACTCAACCTTAATTTGGTCAACCATATCCAGAATCATTCCGTCGGACAATCCGATCTTCGGAACCAGCATTTCTTTTATACCTGCAAGCTGAAGAATTTTGATGTAAATCTCACAAGCGGGAATAATAACATCGGCGCGATCGGGTCGAAGTTTGAAGTTGAAAATCCGTTCGTCGACGGTCAAAGGTTCCAGCAGCTTGTAAAGGTTTTTTAATTCATCGAGCGTCAGCAAATCATTGGGTTTTTTACCCTGAAGCTTGAACAGTGTATTGATGTTGCCGCCTGTGCCGATAGCGATGCGCTTATTGGGCATTGTTTTGAGGCTTTTCAGCCATTGTTGAACGTCCGACCAAACGCGTGGATCTATGCCTCCTGCGAGTGATCTTACCGTGCCTAAATCGAACGATTGGCCCTTGATACGCTTTCCTTTGTTGATCAATGTTATTTCGGTACTCCCGCCACCCACATCCAGGTAAACGTAATTCCCCTTGGAGTTCAGATTTTGATGGAAATAATTTTTGAATATCAGCTGCGCTTCCATTTCGCCGCTGAGTATCTCGATGCGGAAATTGGCTTCTCGCTCTACTGTTTCAATCACCTTCTTGCGATTTTTGGCCTCGCGCATAGCGGAAGTAGCACATACCCGAAACATCTCAACCTGATGCACGTCCATGAGATACCAAAAGGCTCGCATCGTCTTGACAAGCTGCCTAAGTTTCTCGTCTGATATCCGCCCGGTTCGAAAAACGTCATCACCGAGTCGAACGGGAACCCGCGTAAGGGACACTTTGTCAATGCGCCATTGGTTTTCGTGCCGATGAACTTCCTCAATCAGCAAGCGAATGGCGTTGGATCCGATATCGATGGCAGCTATTTTCAAGCGAAGTATCCCTTAATTAAAGTTTTTGATTGTGATATGCATGGCATCCTGAATAGCAACTGATGCTTGTTTGTCAAGCCCCTTACTACCGCGTTTTTTAGGCGACGCCGATTGGATGTCAAGGTAAGTTTGCAACTCGCGCTGAATCTCTTCATCCATTACTGGAATGCTCACTTCAATTCGATGCTCAATATTGCGAACCATCCAGTCAGCACTCGTCAAATAATAAATTGGTTTTCCGGCATTGCCGAACGCCAGAATACGACTGTGTTCGAGGTAGCGACCAATGATGTGGAAGACTTCAATGTTGTCGCTCATACCGCTTATACCGGGTATTAAGGAGCAGATGCCCCGAACGATAAGTTTGACTTTGACTCCGGCCTGCGAGGCGTCGTAGAGTTTGCGAATCAATCCGGCGTCAACCAGATTGTTCAACTTGAGCGTTATCCAGGCAGGCTGACCTTTTTCAGCCAATTCAATCTCACTGTTGATGAGGTCGGTGAGCTTGCGTCGTGTATTGAACGGCGAAACCAAAAGGTGACGGTGAACGTTGCGCACGAAGTTGCTTTCGAAGAACTCGAATAATTTGCGCACTTCTTCGCCCAATTCTTTGTTGCACGTAACTAAAGCATGGTCCGTGTACATGCGCGCTGTGCGCTCGTTGAAATTTCCGGTGCCGGCAAAAACATAACGCGCGGTTTTTCCCGACTCTCTGCGCGATATCAGAATAAGTTTGCAATGCACTTTTAATCCTTGAACTCCCGGAATCACACGTACGCCCGCCTCGGTAAGTTGGCGCGTGATTTTAATGTTGTGCTCCTCGTCAAAACGGGCCTGAAGCTCCACTAATGCAGTCACACGTTTGCCATTACGGGCCGCATTGATAAGTGCATGGATAATCTGCGAATTCTTGGCTACCCTGTAAAGCGTAATGCGAATGGTACGCACATCAGGGTCGGTAGCGGCCTCCCGCAACAAATCAACCGTGTGCGTGAAATCGTGATAGGGAAAATGCAGTAACGCATCCTTTCCTTTGATTTCATCAAAAACAGAAGCGCCTTTTCGGAATGCAGTGTGCTGAATCGTCGGCATTTTCGGATAAATAAGGTCGGGCCTGCTAAAAGACGGGAACTGCATGAGATCGCGCTTGTTGTGATAGCGGCCTCCCGGCGTAATGTTTTCGATGGTTTTGATGCGGGCTCGTTTCAAAACTAAATCCAGTAGGTGATGCGGAATGGCGTTGTCATAATTCATTCGCACGTATTCGCCTTTTTTACGCTGCGTAACGCTTCGCGTCATCTTTTCTATTAACCCTTTGGAAAGGTCATCATCAATGTCCAATTCGGCATCGCGCGTTGTTTTGATTGCCCATGCTTCTATCTTATCGAAGTCGAAGGACACAAACAAATCGTTCAAGAAATAACGGATTAAATCATCGATGAATATAACGGTTTGTTTGGACGCAGTCGCCGGCAGCTCCACAAAGCGTGGTAATTTATCTGATATTTCAAGCAAGGCATGAACGGATCCTTGCATTTTGTTTTTTCTACTTAATTCAATGATGAGGTAGATATTCCCATCGGTAAGCTGAGGAAAAGGTACACGATTACTTAAAATAATGGGCACCAAATAGGGCTTCACGTTCTCTGAATAATAACTGCTTAGAAAGGCCAGATGTTCCTTGCTGATTTGTTTTTCAGTGATGAGGTGAACACCAACTTTGGACAGCGAATGAATCAGCTGATGAAAGGTATGATCGAATTTTTCCTGTTGCGTGTTGACAATTTCCTGGATTTCCATCAACGTTTCCTCGGGATCGAAATCCATGGGGTCAATGGGTTTTTTGGAAATTCCCATCGCTCTTCGCAACGTGGCTACCCGCACGCGGAAAAACTCATCGAGGTTGTTCGAAAAAATGCCCAGAAAACGCATGCGCTCCACAAGCGGCACATGGGGGTTTGAGGCTTCACTCAGCACCCTGTCGTTGAAGGATAACCAAGAGATTTCTCGATTGATGAATTCGCTTTTTTTTCGTTTCTTGAGCGGTGTATGCATGAGAGCAAAGTTGATGCGGTCAAAGTTAAGAATATGTTTTGCGGATTTGAATAAATCAACAGACCTGCGCCATCCCGGAATGAGTGCAACGGAGATTCGCTAGAATTTCAATTTTGCGGTGACATAAACATTGCGTCCGGAAGCGTTAATGCCACTGGCAAAAACGCGATAGGATGTATCAAGGATATTGTCGACACCCATCTGAATCATCCATGCAGTATTGATTTCATAGCCTGCACGCATGTTAAGGGTGTACCAGGCAGGCATGCCCACCGGCGTAGCATAAACTAAATTGTCTTCGCCACTGTCTGAGTAGTCCTCGAGTTTCTTTTGACCGTTGAATAGGCTGAAGGCTTCAGCAAAAAAATGTCTTTGTTGGTAGAGTAATGCACAGCGGATAGAAATAGGGGCGATATGGTCCAGTGGCTTGGTGATGTCATTTTGATGAATTCGACCTTTTGTGTAGTTGCCGTTCAGTTGGAGCTGTAAAAGATCTGTCACCTGGTAACGCATCGACGCCGACAACCCATGAATGAGCGCGGTGCCAAGATTCTGAGCCGCCACAACCTTGCTCATACTGCCATCATATTCAATGCTGTCTTGACCCTCATAAAGAAAAGGAGCAACCTGAAGTGCATTCGTGAATAGGGTAACGTAGGTGTTGAATTCAATTCGGATTTTATTCCCCAATATTTTGTGTAAACCAATTTCTCCATTAACCGTTTTCTCAGGCTTGATTGCGGGATTGGGGACAATCAATAGCCCTCCCGATGAATCGAAAATTTTCGCCAGATCATCGATGTTGGGTACGCGAAAACCGGTTGATATCATACCGGATAGTTTTAGCTTTCTATCGGGGTGGAAGGCCATGCCAACACTCGCTGAATAGACGGGATTGCGCTGGCGGATTTCATCAAAGGGAAATTGAAAAAAATCAGTGGGGTAAAGTCGAGCTTGCAAATCGCTATAGCCAACACGAATACCGTCTGTGAGGTTCCAACGCTGATTAATCTTGTAAATGTGCGAAGCATAGACTCCCACGTTGCTCATGCTGCTGCCATCATTGGGGTAACGCGTGTCCAGCGATGTTGTGTCGCCGGTGTAGATGTTTTCAGCGTATGCCACACTGCGTAAGGTGTTATACTGGCCGTCTGTTCCGCACTGAAACTCATGGCGATCACCTTTGTGCATCAACATATAGTTGAATCCTATAATGTTCACATACTCGATGCGATGTTGCAGCTCAGGATTTTGATATCGTCGCTGATGGCGACTCTCTTCGATGAACTGATAATTCACGTTTAATCGAGCTTCGCTAAAGAAGGCCGACGGACGGTTGCGATGCAATTCATACGCGGTCATTAGTCGCTCCTGTGGACCGTAATACCAAGCACTGAATTTCAACTTTCCTTCGCTGTCTGTATCCGTCAAACGGTCGTAACGGGGGACATCCGATGAATTTGAATATTGGATGTTGAGATGGTGTCGGGTATAGTCATTTTGCAAAAATGAAATCTTCTGCAGAATATTATATTGCCGGTAACCGGAGCCAAGCTGAACTCTTGGGTTGTCGTTGCGGACAATGCTGTCAGGTCCGTATTTCGATGTAATATAATAGTCACGTTCGATATACTTGCCGTCGAAAAAGGGGTTGGCTCTTGCGCCTGATCGCAGGTCGCCAAAGTTGGAATAGGAAAGTAGGGTGCGAGCAGCCCAGCGGTTCCAGCCGAGATTGATGTCGACACCTGTCGTTGATTCATTGTTGGCAGAGGATAGCCGCGTTTGAAGTTGCACTGCAGTCTGTTGAATATCGCTGCTGCTGAATACCGGCTTCTTCGTGATTAGATGAATAACGCCACCCAAGGCATCACTGCCGTATACGGTTGAAGAAGGGCCAAAAAGTACTTCTGCACGCTCCAGAGCAAGATTGTCTACCGTCAAGATATTCTGTAAATGTCCGCTGCGATAGATAAGGTTATTCATGCGCACGCCATCGACGACCAGGAGAATTCTACTAGCCTCAAAACCGCGAATGATCGGGCTTCCTCCGCCCTGTTGGCTTTTCTGAACTGTGACGGCACCGGTTTGCGCCAGGAGGTCGGCAGTGTTTTGCGCCTGAATACGATCTATGGTTTTGCTGTCGATTATCTCAACCTGTTGCGTGACTTTATCTTTTTTTTCGGCAGCATTGTTTACAGAGATGACTACCTCATTGAGTTGCAGGTTTTCGGGAATTGTATCCGCGGTATTGGCCTGTCCATGGGATATGAAGGTTTGAATGCTGAGCATAGCCATGCACAGCCATTTTATGGTTTGTTTCATGTGATTATTGCGTTTGAATGTTGAAATCGGATGAGCTCCGGTCGATGTATCGAACCGAAAGATGACCGTTGAATCAAACGCGACAACAAGGAGGGTGGGTGTGCTCGGGGAAATACGGCCGACAGAGGGTGCTACCAACTTGAGGAAATACCAAGAGCCCCTCGATACCTTGGGGGGAGAGCTCTAGTTCAATTGGCGTTGAGGGTATGTAAATGGATTGGCTAAAAGCGGTTGCCAAGTGAGCCAGCGCTGACCATCCAGTGCTTTGATGGCGAATATTCTCAAGAGTACGATGTAGTTTATTCTCAGCCGGGTCAGGAACTGCTAGCACGCGAACCACTTCATTTGAGAGGGAGATGCTTAGGACGTCATAGTGCATGCCTCGGTAACAGATTTCATTTTCCTCAATATGGCAGGCTGTGTAAGTTGAAGCGTCAAGGGTTAGCTCTATTCTGTTGGATACATCACCGAGTCGAAGCGCTTTCTGTTGCCGGTGCATCACAATCGCTGTGGTGTATATCATCCACATGCCACCCAATTGGAGGAAAATCAGTGTGATTAGCAGGATGGCGACCGGTAGCCTTCTCATAGCCGACAAAGATGCACCTTGCTTTGGAATTTTAACAAACGACCCGGAATCTTTCAGTAGGGGATAAATTCAAAGGACTGTATTTAGAGAGACGCTGATTTTCAATGCCGAACTAAATTTTGCGCATTTCACATCGCGTTTATATTTGTGACTTCTAAATTTCAGAATTGACATGAGAAAAAGCATACTTACGCTTGGTTTAGGTTTAATCACAGCATTGTCCGCAATGGCACAGTATCGTTGTGGTACGGACATTATGAACAACCGTGCTCGCTCCCGCAATCCTTTCCTGGTTCAGGCTCAAGACAATCATGAGAGACTGATGCAGGAAGAAATGGTTGAATGGCGCACCAACCGCAATGGTGAACCCGAAGCGGTTCTTGTTGTTCCTGTAGTATTCCATATTCTGCATATGGACGGAACGGAGAACATTTCGGACGCACAAATCCTCAATCAGATGGAAATCCTCAACCGTGACTACAATCGGTTGAATGCAGACACTATTCAAGTGGTAAGCGGTTTTGATACCATTATTGCCAACGTGAAGCTTGAGTTTCGCCTGGCGACCAAAGACTTTTTGGGTAACTGCACCAATGGAATTGAACGCATTCGCACCATTGAAACCTATGTGGGTGATAACGGCTCCAAGCTGAACCAATGGCCTCGCGAGCGTTACCTGAACGTGTGGACCGTGGCAAACATGGAGAACGGTGTAGCCGGATACAGCCAATATCCTTCTTCGGTTATAGATGGCCAATCAGCCTTGGCGGATGGGGTCATTATTCGTCATAATTATATCGGGAGCATCGGAACTGGCTCGGAAACAAATTCTCGCGCGCTAACTCACGAAGTTGGTCACTACCTTGACCTTGCGCATCCATGGGGAAGTACGAATGAGCCCGGTGTTGAGTGTGGGGACGACGGAGTCAATGACACACCGGTTACCGAAGGAAGTAACAATTGTCAAAACGTCAAAGATTTTTCGTGCAGCAGCACAGCCATCACAGACGTACTATATGATTTCGCAGGAATGAGCGCAGGAATTGGTGGCACAACCGACCCTACAACGCCTCCGGTGCCATTGTTGGAAGAGGAAAACTTTACCCGTCTTCAAATGAGCCACTTCTCTGCTAGCGGAGTGTCAATTAACCCTAACGCTAACGGTAAATTCTCATTCAGCGGTTGGTCTGAAGGCGCAACCAATGGTGCAACTTCATTTGGTGAAATGACCGGTGCATTGAGCACAGCTGATTACTACGAGTTCACAGTTACTCCTCGTCCGGGTAGCGCTATGTCGCTCACCGAAGTGCGTTTCAACGTAGATCGCACAGCAAACGGACCGCGTTCGTTCGTTATCCGCTCTAGTGCCAACAATTTTGCTGCAAACCTACCTGCAGCTGTAACGCCTGCCAATCCGCAGTTGTCTGTGCTAACAGCTCCTAATCCGGTGAACACCTTTTTCTTCACTGCTGACTCTACAGTTGCAGTGACTGGAGTAAAGGCTACCATGAGCGGTGCGACATTCAGCAACTTGATCGGTCCGATAACCTTCCGTATCTACGCCTTTAATGCGGAAGATCCGACGGGTTCATTCGGTATTGATAACGTGGAATTGCTTGGAACCTATGGCGTAGTTGAAAATGTTCAGAATTACATGGATTATTCTTACTGCTCACACATGTTCACCAATGGACAGAAAGACCGCATGCGTTTAGCACTTTCGTCAGGTATTTCAAATCGCAGTAATCTCGCTTCTTTGACTAACAGAGCGCTGACCGGTACTGATGACAACGCATTGACTTGTGCTCCGAATGCTGATTTTTATGCGGTGACAAAGTTTGCTTGTGTTGACGAGGATATCGATTTCCGCGACAATTCAACCAATGGTGAGGTTGATAGCTACCTGTGGACTTTCCAAGACGGTAATCCGGCCACGAGCACTGCTCAAAACCCGTCGGTTTCCTTCAACAGCGAAGGAAGAAAGACAATTACCTTGACGGTTTTAAATGCTCAGGGTAGCACTACAAAGACTATCGAGGAGTGTGTTGTCATCGCTCCGATTTGGTCTGAAACCGGTGGCCCACTCATTCAAGAAGGTTTTGATTCACCGGCGAATTTCTACTATCACTATGTTCCTGTAAACCACGACAACAATATGTCTACATGGCGTCAAATTTCGTCTGCGGGTTACTCGAATAACACCAGCGTTGTGCTGAATGCCATTGAAATGGACGTTACGAATATTGACGAAGGTGGCTACGATATTGACGAACTGGTAACTCCTTCTATGGATCTTTCAAACGTTGATGATGCAACCGTGACCTTCAAGTATGCCTACGCTACTCAAAGCACGGACTTGGCCGGTATTACTGACGTGTTTGAAGTTTATATTTCAAACAACTGCGGTCAGTCATGGTCAGCGACACCACGTGTAAGCCTCGAGGGTTATGATTTAGTAACTGCAGGCAGCGTGAGTATCCCATTTGTTCCCGGTGGCGCTGCCGATTGGAGAGAGGAGTCGTTTGATATTCCATCGACTTATTTGAGATCCGGATTCCGCATGATGTTTGCTTTCCGTGCAGGGGAGTATCCGAACAACTTGTATATCGATGATATCAATATGACAGGCACTGTTAGCATTGCAGAGCAGGATGCGGATTTCTATGGCGCTACTGTTTATCCAAACCCGGCGAATGAATCAGCAACATTAACCTACACCAACCGCAATGCTTCGAAGTTGGAAATTCATCTTACCGATGTGAGTGGCAGAATTATACAAACTTGGAATGCCGGAATGGGTAACCCCGGTAAGCAGAAACTGACTATTGATACTGCTTCATTGGCCAAGGGTGCGTACTTCATCAATATTTCATCCGCGTCTCACACGCGTTCCTTGAAATTGATGGTAGACTAAAGAATTTTCAATGAATTTTAGAAAGGGCCGCATGTTCGCGGCCCTTTTAATTTTGATATATATCAGCGTATTTATTAGAGGTGTGGCCCTACTTTTACGAATGAATCACGATTTGTTTCTCAAGAATGATTATTCCCGACAAACCGCACAATGAAGGCGAGCGCCTGCAGGCCCTGCATTCCTATGCGGTTATGGATACTATTTCAGAAAAGGAATATGATCAACTTACGGCCATTGCCTCGGAAATCTGTGGCTGCAGTATGTCGCTTATTTCGCTTTTGGATGAGGACAGGCAGTGGTTTAAGTCACGTGTGGGACTCGCTGCGACTGAAACACCGCGTGAATACGCATTCTGCGGACACGCTATTCAATTCGCAACTAGTCCGCTTATCGTCGAAGATGCGCGACTGGATAATCGCTTTCACGATAATCCATTGGTAACAGGAGACCCTAACCTGGTATTTTATGCGGGCATTCCATTGGTCAATGAGGAAGGATACGCGCTCGGGACGCTGTGTGTGCTCGATCAGCAACCTAAGCAACTAACCGAAGGGCAGCTCAGTGCATTGAAAGCGTTGAGCGATCAGGTGATGGCACTTCTCGAACTCAGGCGCAGCAAAATGTCCTTGGAACAATCGCTTCGAAAGCTCGAGGAGAAGAATCGCGATTTGGAGCAATTTGCATTCATTGCTGCACATGATTTGAAATCACCGCTGAATGGTATTTCGACCTTGACAGAGCTATTGATGGATTCGCATTCGGAAGCACTCAGGGAAGACGGCTTACGCATGATGTCGGCTATTAAAGGCTCAAGTGCTCAATTGTCCGGGATGATTTCCGGTTTATTGGAGTACTATCGACTCGATGCCACTACCGAAGTTCCAAAGGAATTGCTTCCCTTAGAGGCGTTGAAGAATCAATTGATGCAAATGTTTGCCGGGGAAGATCAACTCGCTATCGATTTTGAAACTTCTATCGTACAGTTAAACTGCAATGGTTCGGCGGTCTGTCAAATATTGGTCAACCTCATATCCAACGCTGTGAAATATGGTGATAAGGACTTAACACAGGTGACCATTCGCATTGACGAATTGATGAGTCACTACTTGTTTGATGTCAGTGATAATGGTCCGGGAATCCCGGAAAATCAGCACCACAAGTTGTTTCAACTGTTCAGCATTATTTCCCCGCATGATCGTAAAGGTCAAAAGGGCAATGGGCTTGGACTTGCTACTGTGAAGAAGCTTGTCTACCGCATGGGCGGTGATGTAAGCCTTCAATCAGCCCCCGGAAAAGGGCTGACCATTCGATTCTCCGTTCTTAAATAGTCTATAGAGAAGCCAGTTGCTCTTCAAGCATGTGGATTTTCGCCAAGGTGTCGCTTTGTTTTTTTCGTTCCACTTCCAGCACGTCTGCCGGAGCCTTACTCACAAACCGTTCATTGTTCAGTTTGGATTCCACGGATTTCAAAAAACCCTGCAAGTAAGTCAACTCCTGCTGAATCTTAGCCCGCTCAGCTTCTACATCGACATTCGCTGTGAAGGGCACGAAATACTCAGTACCGGTCATGACGAAGGAGTAGCAAGAGCCCGGTTTGTCGTCAACATACTCGATGCTTTCGATGTTGCAGAGATGCATGACAACAGCGTCGAAGGTCGTGTCGGCTGAAGCGCTTGTTTTCACCAATAGTTTAACCTTCTCCTTGTTCGGAATATTCTTGTCTTTGCGAATGTTACGCACGCCGATCACCACTTCACTGAACGTGTCGAACTGTTTGGTGAGTTGCTCATCAATAGCGCCCGGAGTGGGCCAAGTAGCCAGACAAATAGAGCCTTTTCCTTCTTCTCGAGGGCGCAGGAACTGCCAAATTTCTTCCGTCAAGAACGGCATGAATGGATGAAGTACTTTCAACAGGTTTTCCAGGATTTCAACTGACGCTTCGTAGGTAGTCTTATCCATCGCGCTTCCAAAGGGCGGCTTGACCATCTCCAGATACCACGCGCAGAAATCGTCCCACACCAGCTTGTAGGTGTTCATCAAGGCTTCGTTGATGCGGAACTTTTCATAGTCATCGTTTAACTGAGTCAAAACCGTATTGAAACGACTTTGCATCCAGCGCACGGCTACCGCTGCTGCAGGACTTTGCGCTGCGTCGGGTTGTACTTTACTTTCCCAGCTATTGACGAGTCGAAATGCATTCCAGATTTTGTTAGCGAAGTTGCGCCCCTGCTCACAGAGTGATTCGTCGAAAAGCAAATCATTACCTGCCGGTGAAGAGAGTAGCATTCCCACGCGCACACCATCGGCACCGTAAATCTTCATCAGATCGATGGGGTCCGGAGAATTACCGAGCGACTTCGACATTTTGCGTCCTTGTTTATCGCGAACGATTCCTGTGTAGTAAACGTTGCGGAAGGGTAAGTCGCCTTTGTATTCGTAGCCCGCGATAATCATACGTGCTACCCAGAAAAACATAATCTCCGGAGCGGTTACCAAATCATTGGTAGGGTAGTAATAGTCGATTTCTTCCTTTTTGTAAAAGCCGTCGAATACACTGATCGGCCAAAGCCACGAAGAGAACCAGGTGTCCAGCACATCCTCATCCTGTCGAATGGATGTAGCATCCGCTGCTATTCCTTTTGATTGAAATTCTCTAATCGCCTCTTCTTGTGTTTTTGCAACAACAAAAGATCCATCGGCCGAATACCACGCCGGAATACGATGCCCCCACCACAACTGACGCGAGATGCACCAGTCTTTGATGTTCTCCATCCAGTTGCGATAACTGTTTTTGAATTTTGAAGGAAAGAACTTGATGTCTTCATTCATCACATGGTCGAGCGCCGGTTTGCTCAGTTCTTTCATGTCGACGAACCATTGCAATGAAAGACGAGGTTCAACCACGGCATCGCTGCGCTCGCTAAAGCCTACTTTATTGATGAGGTCTTCGGCTTTCACCAAATTACCCGAAGCCGTTAGGTCTTCGGCAATTTTAGTGCGTACTTCGAAGCGATCCATGCCAATGTAGAGTTGCCCTGCCTCGCTGATGGTACCGTTGTCGTTCATCATGTTGATGACCTCAAGCCCATGCTTTTCGCCGAGCATGAAGTCATTCATATCGTGAGCCGGAGTTACTTTCAAGCAACCGGTTCCGAACTCCATTTCCACGTAATCGTCGGCAATGATGGGTACTTCGCGATTGACCATGGGCACAATGGCCTTCTTTCCATGCAGATGCTTGTAGCGTTCGTCTTTGGGGTTTACACAAACTGCGGTATCACCCAGAATCGTTTCCGGACGCGTGGTAGCAATGGTGATGAATTCGTCGGATCCCACGATAGCGTAACGCACGT